>PEZZ01000017.1:6815-50337 GCA_002773845.1 Candidatus Buchananbacteria bacterium CG10_big_fil_rev_8_21_14_0_10_42_9 | reverse complement strand
TTAAAGTTATTGAAAAAACCATTAATGGATTTCGGGTCGTCATTAATGAAACGCAAGATGAGGATGTTGGCTTTGATTGGATCGCCCTAGCTAATAACTCAGACACTAATAGCTCTAACTCTTACGCCATTGAAGAGTGGCGTATCTCTCAATTTAACACTGCCCAGGGCCAAGAGACTGAACTTTGGGTTATCGTTTCTGGCGATAATACTAATGATCTTAAATACGCCTGGTCAGATAACGGCGCGGGCGGGCAGTTTTCCGGCAACATTAAATCAGGCTTAGTTTTTTACTCTAACCCCCACACTCAAGAGGTGGAAATTGAAGTCAGAGTGTATGACGACGCCTCAGATTTAATTGCGACCACCACCGTTTCAGTGATTGGCACTTCAGCAGATGTAGCCCAAGGAGATGAACCTGTCCCTACACCAGAGGATGAAAACTCAACCACTACCGAAGAACTAGCCCAAGACGAACCTGCGCCGACTCCCACAGATGACACCATAGTGGTTGAAGCTAACCCCCCTGCCACCACTACTAGCGAGGTGGAGATTGGGAGCCTCAATGAGGAAGGAGGATCAGATGGCTAATTTTAAGACCAATAAAAAATTGTTAAAGATTGGTCAATTATCCAAATTGGTTGGAGTTTTACCTTCCACCATTAATTTTTATACCAAGGAAGGTTTATTGCAAGAAGCGGCGCGCTCTCAAGGCGGATATCGCATGTATGAAGAAAGCTATGCCGTACAGATGATTAAAAAGATAAGTAAATTGCAAGAAGTGAGGCGTTTAACGATAGAAGAGATTAAAGACTTAAACAAAAAAGGTCGCTTATGAAGATACTAAAATATCATCCCCATCCTGATTTGGGTTCCCAGGATAAGGCGAGGGATTCTCGTCCGCATGCGGATGATATGGTTTGTTCTGAGCATTTCATATGAAAAAGTTATTGTTAATTTTAATCATTTTAGGCTTGGCGGTTTATTTTTTATTGCCAGACAAGCCGGAACCAGTTGAGGCTGTCAGCGCAACGATAAAGATTGGTGATAATACCGGTGATGATTTTACCGGAAAATGGAATGACGCCATGATTGCCGGCATGAACGCATTTGGTACTAATCTAACAATCAGGAATTATGGCATTCATACATTATTACAAATTCAAAAAGATGGTCTTAATATTAGCAGTAACGATGCTAATCAATTGATTCGGATTGACGTTTCAGACATTCCCAGTAATGCCATAGTAACCAACGCCACGTTATATTTAGAGCATGATCACAGCAGCGATTCATCTTTGCATAGTTCAACCGAAAGCATTCCGGTACATGAAATTTTATCTGGCAATGATGCCTGGTGGCCGGAAGGTGCCGGTGATGGCACGGCCACAGCTAATGCTAATGAACCCACGTGGAGCCATAAGGAATATAATACCGTTGCCTGGGGCGGCAGTGCCGGTATGGCCACCGCCGGAACTGATTATAATTCAACCCCTATTGGGACATTACCGGTCGCCACAACAGACACCACCATTACATTGGATTTGACCGACGAAGTGCAAGGTTGGGTTTTAGATCCAAGCACAAATTATGGCATTATTATGCGGTTTGATTCATTGACCTCTAATACTTCAGTTCAATTTCATTCAAGCGAAGGCACTGATGGTAGCCGCCCTTATTTAGAAGTAGATTATTATATTCCGGGAGTAAGGAAGGTAATAATTAAGGGGCCCGGAGGAGGTACTGGCGAGGTTGTGACAAGCACGTTCGGCGACAACACCAGTGATGATTATGTTGGCCGCTGGGACGATACCAGGCTTGATAGCTATAACGGTTTTTTTTCATTCGCTCGCGCCTACAACTTTGGTGCGAGCACATCGTTTGCTGTCGGTAACGGCATTGGAGCGCAATATACCGTAATGCGTATTGATACTTCCGACATCCCGACCGGCGCTACAGTCATGGGGGCCACACTGTATCTTTATAATATCTTAGACGCAGCTGACACTGTGGCCTTGTATGAGATTTTAAGCGGCAATGATAATTGGTGGCCGGAAGGAAATAGCGATGCTACTATTGCCGCAGATGGCGAACCGTCATGTAACTATAAAGAATCCGCAACTATAGCTTGGGCCGGAAGCGTGTGCCTTTTGACGGCGGATACTGATTATAATTCAACGGCAGTTGACAGTGTAAGTATTTCTGATACGGGTGTCCAACGTTATATTAGCTTTGATATAACTTCGGCGGCACAAAAATGGGTTGATAATCCAAGCGTAAACTATGGCTTGTTATTTAGAAGCGTGAGCAACCCTGCTAATTTTCAAAATAATTGGGCCTCAAGCGAAGGCACTGACGGCCAACGTCCTTATTTAGAGGTTACTTATACTGTCCCGGCCGCTTTTAGAATTAATGGGCAGACCATTAAAATTAAAGGCAGTTGATTTAAGTAATACAAATAGTCTATTAACTAATTAATGTATTTATATGGAGTACGCAAATAAATCCACAATTAATTGGGAGTTGGACAGAACCGATTGCGTAATTCATGGCTGGCAATGCGGCAATGAAGCTGAAAGGTCGCCCTATCTTTGGCGCGATGCCCGCGACGAACTTAGTTTTTCGTTATGGAACTTTGAATTGTATTTAAAAGAATAATTATGACTCGGTTCAAACACTCAGTTGATAACCCCTGTATGATCGGTTGGAAAGTGCCACAATCAAAAGCATTGGCAGGGGGCAAATGGTGGCTAATTTTAGCTATTTTATCGCCTGTTATAATAGGTGTCTTTATGATATAATTTAGTCTTATGAGGTTTGGTAAACCAAAGCGTCGGCGAAAGCTAGGGTATGATGAAATCGGAGGATTATCAACAGAAGCCAAAAATGGAATTTTGGCTATCGTTTTTTTTGTACTCGGGATTGTGGCGCTGTTAAGTTTTCTTGGGGTGGCTGGCGTGGCAGGCGAAAAGTTAGATTTTATTTTGAGTATTGGTTTTGGGGCGGTCCGTTGGTATATCTTTATTGTTTTTATGGCCTTGGGCTATCTAATGCTCCGGCCCGATGAGCATAATTTAAGAATCGTCCATGTTGTTGGCTTGCTGCTTTTGGTCGGCAGTTTTTCAAGTTTTATTCATTTAGTATGGCATAGCGACGGTTTAGTCACTGCCGCCAAATTCGGATACGGCGGCGGATATTTCGGGCTAGTGTTGTCGTGGCCACTACTAACTTTCACTGGATTTTTAGTGAGTCTAGTCGTGTTAGTCGCCTTATTTTTAATTGGGTTAATTTTATTTTTTGATACGTCGTTGGAAACATTATTGCGCCCAATTCATTCCGCTAGGCTATTAATTGATAAAGTGAGCGGTAAAATTTCCGATCAGCAATACGAAAAAGCTAAGCGCTCAAAAGATATGCAGGCCGAGGAAGATTACGAAGACGATGAGGAAGAAGAATTTAGCGCCAAAGAAGTAGGCGAGGAAGACGAAGAAGAGGCAGAGCCAGAGGACGATGAGGAAGACGAAGACGAAGAAGAGGCTGCGCTCGGAGATACCATTGACCAGGATAGCCACACTATTCAATACACTGGAGCTGAAGTTGAATTACCGTTGGACTTGTTAAGTAAAAACGGCAGTAAGCCGACTTCAGGGGATATTAAGGGCAATCAAATTATTATTAAGCGCACGCTCCAACATTTTCACATTAATGTAGATATGGGAGAGGTGAACGTTGGTCCGACCGTGACTCAATATACCTTAAAGCCGGCTGAAGGTGTCAAGCTTTCAAAAATTGTGTCTTTAAATAATGATTTAGCCTTGGCCTTAGCCGCTCATCCAATTAGAATTGAAGCGCCGATCCCCGGCAAATCGTTGGTCGGTATTGAAGTGCCAAACGTCAGTGCCGCGACCGTTAGCTTGCGTGAACTTTTGGAAAGCCCTGAATATAAAGCACGCAAAAGCAGTCTTACCATTGCCCTTGGGAAAAACGTTAAAGGCCAATCTTTTGTGGCAGATTTAACGACCATGCCGCATTTGTTAATCGCCGGCGCTACTGGCTCTGGTAAAAGTGTAGCCATTAATACATTAATTTTAAGCTTGCTATATCAAAATAGCCCGGTGGATTTACGATTTATTATGGTGGATCCTAAACGAGTTGAGCTGCCGTTGTATAACGGTATCCCTCATTTGCTGACGCCGGTTATAACTGATGTTAAAAAGACTATTAATGCGCTTAAATGGACAATTGCTGAGATGGAGCGGCGTTTTGAATTGTTGTCCAAGTCAGGCAGCCGAAATATTTTAACTTATAACAAAAAGGCCCACGATAAACTGCCAGTTATTGTATTTATTATTGACGAGTTAGCTGATTTGATGAGCACTTCAGGAGCTGAAGTTGAAGCCGGCATTATCCGCTTAGCCCAAATGGCCAGAGCCGTTGGTATTCATTTGGTTCTTGCCACCCAGCGGCCGTCTGTTGATGTAATTACTGGCCTTATGAAAGCTAATATACCGGCCCGAGTTGCTTTTTCAGTCGCTTCTTTAATTGATTCTCGCACTATCCTTGATTTGCCAGGCGCTGAAAAATTAATGGGCCGGGGCGACATGTTGTTTTTAACCGCTGAATTGGGTAAGCCAATCAGGCTGCAGGGCGCTTTTGCCACCGAAGAAGAAGTAAAAAAAGTGGTCCGCTACCTTAAAGATAAGTCTAATGCTGAATACATCGATGGGATTACAGAAAAACAAACCGGGGTTGAGATTGGCAGCGGGGTGGACGATGAAGGCGGTGAAGATGAGCTTTTGGGAGATGCTAAACAAATTATTATTCAAGCCGGCAAGGCCTCAGCTTCGCTTCTGCAGCGGCGGTTGAGGGTGGGTTATGCTCGCGCGGCTCGGATTTTAGATATTTTAGAGCAGCAAGGTTTTATTGGCCCGGCTGATGGCGCTAAACCTCGTGAAATTTTAGATCCGACCGTGGCCGAAGAAGAGTATGATGAGCAAAAACATGGTGACCTAGAAGTTGAAGATGAGGATGAGAGCGATTACGAAGAAGGTGAAGATGAGCCAGAGGAGGAAAAGACGGAAGACAGTGAAGATGAAGAAGTCGAAGGCGAAGACGAGGGTGATTACAAAGAAGAGGAGGAAAAATAGCAAATAGCGAATGGCAGATAGTTAATTAAGGAAATGAAAATTACGATAAGTAAGCTAAATTTGAAAGAAGTATTAAAATAGAGTGTCCCCTCTCCCTGGGACGTCAGACGTCCCCTGCGGGAGAGGGTCAGGGTGAGGTTACGAATTTAGAAGATTGGATATTTATAAGTAATGATTGTGATTCCTTACCTCACCCTAGCCCTCTCCGTCATCGGAGAGGGAACCTAAAAGGTATAGGCCTATCCTAAAATAATTTTGTTACTACTACATGAAGAATATGACAAGTTTTCTTGTACGAAAAATTAAATCAGAGCGTACAGTTGGCGAGACTTTAAAATCTAAGCGCCAAGAGTTAGGCTTGGATTTGCAAGAAGTATCTAAAGATACAAAAATATCGTTTAACTATTTATTGGCTTTAGAAAGCGGCAGTTACGAAAAAATGCCTGGGTTAGTGTACGCTAAAAATTTTTTACGAGTTTACGCACAAGCTTTGGAATTACCGGTGAAAAAATTAGAGCATTTATTTTTGGAAGAGACGAATGCCAGAAAGCAAGTTAAAATTGCCAATGTTAAACATTATAAGCCCGTGATGAAGGCTTCGCGCTGGCATTTTTTAGCCACGCCCAAGCTAGTTAGAAATAGTATCATTACCTTGGCGTTTCTGGCGGTTGTGGTTTATGTCGGGTTTAGGGTTCAAGCGATAATTAGTCCTCCAACATTAAATATTATCAGTCCGGCCGAAGACCTTGTTATTAATAGCCAGGTAACGACCCTGATGGGCCAAACTGACCCCGAGGTCACAATTGCCATCAACGGTAAAACTATTGTGACAAATGCGGACGGCAGCTTTGCAGAAGAGCTAGATTTGCATAATGGCACTAATATCATTAAAATAACTGCACATAAAAAACACGGCAAAGAGCAAACCATTTATCGGCGTATTGTCGTGAGCGAAAATAATTAATAAATAAGGAAATTTATGGCCCGAAAAGCTAAAACCGGCGCAGCAACAATGGGGGGAGGCGTAAACCAAGCCGTTGAGCAAATCAAGCAACGGTTTGGCGATGGCGCGATTATGAAATTAGGGGAAGCGAAAACAATGAAGGTGGATGTGATTCCGACCGGAAGTTTATCGCTGGACATTGCCCTTGGCGCTGGCGGCGTACCACGCGGACGGATTATAGAAATATATGGTCCGGAAGCATCGGGTAAAACAACATTAGCCCAACACATTGTGACTGAGGTACAAAAATTGGGCGGTACAGCGGCATTTGTTGATGCCGAACACGCCCTTGACCCAGAATACGCGAAAAAGATCGGTGTGAACGTGAATGAATTATTAATCTCCCAGCCAGACAATGGCGAACAGGCGCTAGATATTGTGGAGACTCTGGTTCGCTCCAACGCGGTGGATGTGATTGTAGTGGATTCGGTGGCCGCGCTTACTCCTAAGGCTGAATTAGAAGGGGAGATGGGGCAATCACACATGGCGTTACAGGCGCGTTTGATGAGTCAGGCATTACGCAAGTTGACCGGCATTATCTCTAAATCCAAAACCGTGGTTATATTCATTAACCAAACCCGGCAAAAAATAGGCGTTTTTTTCGGCAATCCGGAAACTACGACTGGGGGGAACGCACTTAAATTCTACGCGTCGGTAAGGATTGAAGTTCGCCGCTCGGCGCAGATTAAACAAGGCGATTCTATTATTGGCAATCGCGTTAAAGTAAAAATTGTAAAAAATAAAATTTCCGCGCCGTTTAAAACGACTGAATTTGACATCATGTATAACCAGGGCATTGATAGGTCTGGCGATGTCTTAGACGCAGGTACGCACTACGGGACTATCTCCAAGTCCGGCAATTCGTATAGTTATGGCGAAGCGAAGCTTGGCGTCGGCCGCGAAAACGCGAAGAAAGGCTTAGCTGAAGATACTAAAATGATGAATGAAATTACTAAAAAAGTTTGGGAAGTAGTCCGCCAAGGCGTACCGCCGGACGAAGAAGAGTCAAAAGCCGGCGGCCCGGAGCCGGAAAAAGAAGAACAAAAATAAAATGAATAATCAAAGAACCCCGCTATAGAGCGGGGTTCTTTGATTTACAGAGAAAATTCTATACCTTCTCCCGGAACGTTCAGTAGTAATGTATGGGTACCATCGCCGTTAGGATAAAATTTTATTGTATCGACAGGAGGATCAAAAACTATATCATGCTTTGGCGGCAATATTACGCCATACATATAAAGCGCATCAATAATATCCTGGGCAGTTATTAAAGTGTCGGCATTTAAAATCAATCTGGATATTTGAGTAATTTCATGTTGGTCTATTAGTTTAATCAATTTACTTTTTGAGGCATCGTCTAGCCTTGCTTGAATTTCACCAATATTAACATCCCCCCCAACGGCTACGTTGCTGTTAGTTATATCACCAGCATTTAACCGATTGGTAGTATTTGTTTCGTTCTTTATGCTATCTTCATAATAATCTTGTGATTGTTCATTATTGTCGCCATTAATTTTCAGGTTCTGCTTATTTGATGTAAAAAAAAATCCAATGACGGTAGCAAGAAAAACTAATACGCCCACAATAAGATTGCCTGTGCTTATAGTCTTATTTTTCATTTATTATACCCGCTCGACGTATTCTCCAGTTTCAGTGTTGATTTTGATAGTATCGCCAGTTTTGATAAAGAGGGGGACTTGCACTGTTGCGCCGGTTTCTAATTCCGCAGTTTTTGTTACTCGGCCCTGCGCCGTGTCGCCCTTAACACCTTCCGGTGCCGAAGTTACCTTGAGATTAATTTTAGCCGGCAAAGAAATGCTAACTGGCTTATCTTCAAAATTTAATACGTCAATTTGATTGCCTTCTTTTAGAAAGTCTTTTTTATCGCCAATCACATCAGCGTCAAGCGAGAACTGTTCGTAGCTTGTTTCATCCATAAAGTTAAAGCCAGAATCATCGGCATATAAAAAATTAGCTTTGGTACGGCTTAAATTTGCCTCCTCAACTGTTTCCCCGGCTTTGAAATTATACTCTACAACTTTGCCCGAGATTAAATTCTTAAGCTTAGTTTGCATAACCGGTTTGCGTTGTTGCATTCGAACAAATTTAGCTTCCACCACAATATAAGGTTCGCCCTGATAAAGGACGTTAGTGCCTTGCTTGATGTCATTTAGTGTGTTTATTGACATAATTTTTTATTTCCCCCTGTCAAGGGGGACTTAGGTGGTTATTCTCTCTTTAATAAAGGGAGTACTCCGCCATAGCGGCGGAGGGAGGGATTTTTAATACTTGTCTAAATCCTCCGCCACGACGTAGCGTCGGGGTACCTCCTTTAGAAAAGGAGGAATTAACCCTTCCTCTCCACCCTTAATAGGGGAGGCACTTGGTTTTCAACTCCTAACCTCACCCCTACCCTCTCCCGCCGGGAGAGGGAGTTTTTACCGTGAAGTGAAAGGTAATAACGCCATGCTTCGCGCGCGTTTGATGGCAGTGGCCAATTTACGTTGATGCCAAGCACATACCCCGCTTCTTTTACGCGGTACAATTTTGGCATAAGAAGAGATAAAACGCCTCAAAACGTTTGTATTTTTATAGTCAATTTCCTTGAAGTCATTAACGCAAAAGAAACAGTAACGGTCTTTGGCTAATGGCCCTTTGTGCTTTTTTTTCATTGAATAGTATTAATTCCCCGAGCCTGCCTGCCGGCAGGCAGGCGAAGTCTCCGCCAGAGGCGGATCAGCCTTTGGCAGAGAGGGGTTAGTTAAAACGGGATATCTTCTACATTAATCTCATCATCCCCGCCTTTTTTACCCTTGTCAGTATCTGATTTGCCTGTCGGTACATCTTCAGTAATAATTGGTGTGCTTGGCCCGCTTGGTGCTCCGCCACCGCTGCCTTTTGATCCAAGCATAATCATATTATCCATTATCACTTCTGTGCGGTAGCGCTTTACGCCGTCTTGTCCTTCCCAATCACGAGTTTGCAATCGACCTTCAATATAGACTTGCTTGCCCTTGTTTAAATACTGGCTGCAAATATCAGCTAATTTACCCCAAGCAACAATGTTGTGAAATTCTGTTTTTTCTTGTTTTTGTCCTTGTTGGTCGGTCCAGTTTCGGCTAGTAGCGACAGAAAACGAACAAACTGATTGGCCCGAAGGCGTTGAGCGAGCTTCGGGGTCTCGCGTTAATCGGCCGATGAGCATGACTTTATTTAGATCCATAAAATTGTTCTTACTATTTAAGCAGCGCCGCTTCAAAACGTTTGCCGCCCCCTAATTATAACATGTTGTCTTCTAATATTTCATCAAGCTTTTTATCAATGTCAATTGATTTTGTTTTTTTCTCTGAAGCATGATCTTTGGTTGGAATTTCTTTAACCAGTTTTGGCGCGTCTGGTACGCGCTCTCGGCTAACATGAGCCGGCCCTGAGACGATTTCCTTTTTAACAATTAAATGTCGCAATACGTCGTTATATAATTTTAAATTTGTATCTAGCTTTTTCATATCTGTTGGCTCAGCATCAAATTCTACAATTTCATAATAACCTTGGGCCATGTGTTTGATTGGATAAGCTAGCTTTTTTTTGCCCAGGGCGGTTTCGGCTGTCACCTTGCCGCTTTGTTTTACCAAGTCAGAAACTTTTGACCTGACCGGGTCAATTTCATTTTCGGCAAAAGTGCCGGGGATGATATAAAGTAATTCGTAATGCATAATTTTTATTAGTGTATAGTTCCCCTGTTTCCGCCAGAGGTGGATCGCCCTCTGGGCGAAAGGGCAGGCAGAGGAGGCATTATAAAAATCCGGTTGGCGCCGGACTTAAGATTGCAGAAAAAATAAACTTTTTTTATCCAATTTGACTTTAAAGTTTACCTTTTCCTATGGTCTTAAGCCACAGGACAGCTCGCCTCAAGCGAACGCATTGGGAAAGGATAGGAGTATCCTAGCAAATAAAGATTTTTATGTCAATGTCAGTTCATTTTTGCCTCAAACTCTTCAAGGTTTTTCCTCCGCGGCTGACTGGATGACTCAAAAGCTACTTTGGCCTCATTTAATTGGCTATTAACTTCTTCCAGTTCTTGGTTGGAATTAGCACCGGCAATTTGATGCAAAAGATCATTTTTTAACCCCAGCAAATTGCTCCATTGCCGCTATCTCCGTATCTAAAATTTTCGCTGGTTTTCGACGGTTTAACCTCTCGGCTATTTCTTTCATTTCATTGGTAATTTGGGCAAATTGAGTAAAATTTTCTTCAACCAAAGCTTGAAGTTTTTCACGAGCCCCTTCTAGTTCATCATTTTGGCTTGGTTCAAATGATTCAGTTTCAGGCATAGTTTTGTATGTTATAATTTCATCATGGCGAAATATATCTTTATACTAGGTCGAAATCATGAACTTTGTAAAGCGGAAGTGTTTGCAGTTTGGCCAAGGCTTAAAAAGTTGTCATTTGAACCCCCGGTATTAATCGTGGAGGGGGAAATTAGCCCTAGGCAGGCGATTGAACGATTGGGCGGTACAATAAAAATTGCCCAAGCTTCGGATCAAGAATTTAGTGCGGAAAATATTGAGCAGATGATTTTGAACAATGCTGATAAATCTAAGAAAATATTTTTTGGCTTTAGCTGGTATGGCACAGAAGATAAAAAAATTGGCCTGGCTATAAAAAAACAACTAAAAGAAAAAGGTGTTAGTTCTCGGCTGGTAACGTCAAAGGAAAAACAATTGTCGTCAGTTATAGTTGAGAAAAATAAATTGCTCGCCAATGGTTCTGAAATTATAGTAGTATCAACCCCCTCTTTATCTCCCCCTTCAAAAGGGGGAGAACCCATCGGGTATTGGGGCCGCACTATCGCAGTGCAAGATTTTAAAGCGTTTAGCGAGCGTGATTATGGCCGGCCGAAACGAGATATGCTTTCTGGCTCAATGCCGCCGAAACTAGCTAAAATTATGATTAACCTGTCTCAAACCGCCCTAAATGCCAACATCTTAGATCCTTTTTGCGGATCGGGGACTATGTTACAAGAGGCAATTTTAATGGGCTATCAAAATGTAGTTGGTAGCGATATCTCTGAAAAAGCAATTAAAGATACGGAAAACAATTTAGCTTGGCTAAAAGATAAATACAAAATTAAAGCCAGCCTCAAGCTTTTTAATTCCCCGGCTGAAGCTATTTCTACCTTTGTTAACAAAAATTCAGTTGACGCTATAATTTCTGAGCCTTATTTAGGTAAACCAAAAAAAGGTAACGAATCTACGGATAGCTTAAGTAAAGAAATGGCCGAGCTGGAGCAGCTTTATTTGAACGCCTTTGATGAATTTAAAAAAGTTTTAAAAAAAGGGGGTCGGGTTGTAATTATATTTCCAATTTTCAAGCATAAAAATCGCGAGGTAAAAATGAATATCATGCCAACCCTTCAAGGCGACGGATGGGTTAAACAAAACAAAACGCCGCTAGTTTATAGCCGCGTTGATCAAAAAGTGGTAAGGGAAATTAACGTCTTTACTATGTAGGGCAAAGTTTTTGGATGCTGGAAACAGCAAAGGGGTTGTTGAGGATAATATTAGCTGTATTTCCGTCTTCAACGATATCTAAAAATCCTTTTTCGTTTGCGGGGATGCTAGCTAGCCTAAAGGAGGCCGATGAAGTTTCAAAAATAAGTCCGGAAGGTGACACCACATGAGCATACGCACGTGAGGTGTCACCGGATATACTCATGCGATATTCGCAATTAACGTCAAAGGACGCATTGTCAGTTAAATTAACATCCTGCCAAGAAATCTCAAAATCTGTAGTCAATGTGTTCCAGTCGGCAGCGGTTAGTTGGTCGCCCGTCTGTTTATTGTAGTTGCCCTGTACCGCGCCGTAACCATATAAGGCAAAACTAATAATAAAAAGAACCGGCATTAAAATAAATAAAAGCCTGATTTTACGTTGCAGTTTCTTTATTTCATTATTTTGCTTATCCAGTTGCATATTTATATTATACACCTAATTTAATTAAATAGAAAATGGCATACATCGCCGTCCTTGACAATGTAATCTCTGCCTTCAGTTCTCAATTTGCCAGCTTCTCGGGCTTGAGGTTCTCCGCCCAAACTAACAAAGTCTTCCCAATTGATAATTTCAGCTCGGATAAATCCTCTTTCAAAATCCGTATGAATAGCCCCGGCCGCTTGGGGCGCCTTGGTGCCTTTAGTAATTGTCCAAGCGCGCGATTCTTCCGGTCCAGAAGTGAAAAAAGTGTCTAAATTTAAAATTTTATAAGCCGCGCTAATTAATCTATCTAGGCCGGTTTGTTTTAAGTTCATGGAATCTAGATATTCTTTTATCTCCGCATCGCTTAGCTCCGCAATTTCTGATTCGATTTTTGCCGAGACAGTGACGTAGCCATCATGCGCCTTTTCAATATCAGCTTCATCAACATTTAAAATATAAATAATTGGTTTGAGTGTTAGCAAATTATACTCTTTGAGTAAGTTTCGTTCTTCTGGATCAAGCTCAACTGAGTTAACAAATTGCTCATTATTTAATGCCTCTAAAGTTTTTTTAACAATGCTCAATTTCTTAGTGGCTTGTTTATCTTGCCCGCGCGCTTCTTTTTCTAATTTAACGCTAACTTTTTCCAAAGTTTGAATATCAGCTAAAATTAATTCAATGCCAATAGTTTTTTTATCGGCTTCAGGATCAATTTTTCCGCCCACGTGAGTGACATTTGCATCAGCAAAATTTCGGACCACTTCCGCAATCGCGTCAACATCGCGAATATGAGCCAAAAATTTGTTGCCTAAACCTTCTCCCTTGTGCGCACCGGCCACGAGTCCGGCAATATCCACAAATTCAATTGTGGTGGGGATAGTTTTTTTGGATTTAGAAACTTGAGATAATTTTTCCAATCGCACGTCGGGGACCGCGACAACTCCAACATTAGGCTCAATCGTACAAAAGGGAAAATTAGAAGCGTCAACTTGGACTTTAGTTAGCGCTTTGAACAGAGTTGATTTGCCAACGTTAGGCAGCCCGACAATGCCAATCGAGAAAGACATATTTTAGCCAATGTCCATATCCTCTAATTCAGCCTCATCAACGAATAGATTATTTTTGCCGGGTATGCGTATTTTTGGTTTCGGAGATTCAAGTTCATCCTTTTTTTGTGATTTTTGGGGCACGTCTGAAATACTGGAATAAGATTGCCGTTGGGCAGTTTTAAAATCAGGTTGTTTTCTATTTTGAGCTTGGGCTGAAGCCCGAGCCGCGCTTTTAAATTCAGTTTTGTGGCGCTCGGCAAGGGGATCAGAAACATCCGCAGCCCTTGTAGCCCCGCCTGATTCTTGGGCGATTTGCTCTTCAATTTTTACGTCTTGAGAAGTATCAGCCAAATCCGCCTTGGTCAATCTAGCGGCATTTTTTGATTGCCTGACCGTTGAGCTAATGTCATGTAGGCCGTATTTTCTTAACCCTCGCTCCACTGTTGGCGAAAGCTCTCCGGCCGCCCTTTTGGCTTCTAGTTTTTTTAAGCCGGCCTTAATTTTATGTTCTGAAGGTGGTCGGTATGAACTATGTTTAAGTTCGGGAATTTCATCACCGAGCGCCTTAATAAAAGATTGAGTAGGCATGCCGCTGCCTTTGCTTATCCGCTTAATGGCTTGGCCGTAGGTTGTTGATAGGCTAGGCTTTGGCATTTTAATATTTTAGCTTAGGGTACAGCGGGTATTTATCACACAGCTCGGTGATTGATTTTTTGACATCGCCTCTAACGCTTTCACTTTTATGATTTTTGATAATTTTTGCAATGCCGTCGGCAATCACAACCATGTCATCTTCAATTAGTCCTCGGGTAGTAATGGCTGGAGTTCCAATGCGAATACCGGAAGGCTTAAACGGGCTTGCCGGCTCATAGGGGACAGTATTTTTATTCGTAAAAATTCCGACCACATCAAGAGCGTCTTGGATGTCTTTACCTTGCCCGGTTAAATCTGACTTGGTTAAATCAATGACCATTAAGTGATTGTCAGTTCCATTGCTGGTTAAAGCAATGTCTCGGCTCATCAGTTCTTCTGATAAACGCTTAGCGTTTTTAACGATTTGTTGCGCGTAATTTTTAAACGACGGTTTTAGCGCTTCTTTAAACGCGACCGCTTTAGCTGTAGTGATGTGATCATGGGGGCCGCCTTGCATGCCCGGGAAAACGTGAAAATCAATTAACTGGGCTAAATTTTTCTTTTCGTCCGGACGGAGCTTATCATGATATTTGTCTTCAAGTTTAGACATAATTATCGCGCCACGCGGTCCGCGCAATGTTTTGTGGGTAGTTGTGGTTACGACATCGCAATGCGGCACTGGGCTTTGATGGACACTGCCAGCTATCAATCCCGCAATGTGTGAAATATCGGCAAAGTGGTAAGCCCCAACCTCATCGGCAATTTTTTGAAAGGCTTTAAAATCAATTTCCCGCGGATAGGCAGTTAGTCCCGATAAAATCATTTTGGGCCTGATTCGCTTGGCCTGCTCGCGAATCTCATCCATGTCTAAATATCCGGTGTCTGGTCTGACATTATAAGGTTCGCATTTAAATAAGCGGCCGGAAAAATTTACTGCGGAACCATGGGTTAGGTGCCCGCCAGCATTGAGGTCTAACCCCATGAACGTATCGCCGGGATTCATGAGTGCAAAAAAGACCGCCATGTTGGCCGGGGAACCGCTGTAGGGTTGGACATTAACGTGTTCAGCGCCGAAAAGTTGTTTGGCGCGTTCAATTGCCAAGTTTTCAACTTCATCAACATGTTCATTACCGCCATAATAACGCTTACCTGGATAACCTTCAGAATACTTGTTCGTCATAATTGTGCCCATCGCTTCCATCACTGCCCGGGAGACGAAATTTTCAGAAGGTATTAATTCCACACCACCCCTGATTCGCTCCAATTCACGATTAAGTATATCAACGACCTCCTGATCTTGATTTTTGAGATATTCCATGGTTTTAGATTACTTTTATAATAAATTCATTTTAGCACACCGCTTTCATATCGCGAAGAAGTTAATCGGTCGTTCCCTCTCCGAATCGGAGAGAAGGTATATGGCCCGTTATTGCTTATACTACTTTTCCGTAAGTATATCGGCCATTAAATAGTACTTATGTTCTTTGACCATATAGGTTCCGTAAAACTTTTCCTCATGGGCACTAGGGGAGTTGTTTAATTTGTCATTTCGACCGAGCCATAGGCGAGTGGAGAAATCTCATACGTAGGGTTATATATGTGTGAGATCTTTCGGCTCCGCTAACGCTTCGCTCAAGATGACATTTAGTAACTCCCCCTGTACCAGAGCGGAGCTCGGTACAGAACTGTCCTGCACTGTGTTTCGCTTTAGCGCAGGTTCTGTCCCCTCTTAAAATAAGAGGGGACATGCTACTTGCCAGTTGCTAATAGCCTCTTGCTCATATACGTGCCGTCCAGGCGGTACCCTAGCTTGCGGTAATATTCGCGCACTCCGGCAGCGGCAATCACAGCCACTTTTGCAATAGAAGATTTTTTAGCCTTAATACGCTTACGATTTTCTTGTCCAGCGATGTATTCAGCTTCGGCCATTAATTTTTTGCCAAGGCCAGTGTGCTGGATCATGCCTGACTCGCCCAATTTTACGTGCGGGCCGTAAGTGTGAATTTCTCTAATCAGCGCCGCGTTGCGTAATTCTTGCAGATGGTGGTCTTTGGATTCGTCGTTAATTCGTAGCCTGACGTAGGCGTACAATATAGCGTTGTCTTGGCTTGCGAAGCTGATAAAGTATTCAGTACCGCCTGACGCCCGGTACTTTTTAACTCTTAGTTTAATGGGTTGCCCAAGCGATTTTTTATTTTCTGATTGATGCCCGACTTCCCGACAACGGATGCATTGGCATGCCTTGCTTTCTTTTTTCAATTCATAGCTAATCAATTGTCTTAAGTTGGTTATTTTGTTTCCGCCTTCAATTGATTCAGCCGGGATGTCGCGAATTAATCTCACAATTCTGACATATTCAGGAGTAAGTAACTTCGCTTTTTTCAACACTGTTTTTAACTTAGCGTCGGAATAAGGCGTGTAGTCTCCGCGCTTCATCCAGTCATATAGTTCTGCAGTTTTAACTACCGCGGTTGGATAAATTTTTACCAAATCTGGTTGAAATTTTTCTTTGCCGTACAAATCTTTGTACATTTGCAAATCAATCGCGGGGGTGCTTCCGGGCAGTTGCGGCATAGTATGGTAACAAATTTTAAACCCAGCTTCTTTTAATAGTTTTGTGGCTTGAACAATTTCTTTCACACCGTGGCCACGGCGAGATAATTTTAAAATGTCATCGCGTGGATTTTGAATGCCAATTTCTACTCGCGTGCAACCGAGTTTACGTAGCTGTTTAATTTCAGCTTCATCAATCCAATCCGGCCGGGTTTCCAACGTCAGCCCGACGCAGCGGTGCGAAGCTTTTTCATTTAACTTTTGGGCTTGTAGTAAGGTTGTGCTAGTTTTACCATTTAATGCGTCCAGCAATCTTTTGACGTACCATGCTTGATAACGTTTGGGATGTGCCGACCAGGTGCCCCCAATCACAATCAGTTCGATTTTGTCAGTCGCGTGGCCGTGCCGACTAAGCGCTTTCAGTCGAGTTTTAACTTGGCGGTATGGATCCCATTGATTCATCAGCGCGCGCATCACCGCCGGCTCATTAGATAAATAACTTTTGGGCATGCGGTCTTCGGTCGGGCAAAACACGCACGTGTGCGGACAGCCCATTGGTTTAGTGAGGCAGGTAATTACGGCTACTCCGGACATGCTTCGCACCGAGCGTTTCTGTAAGTGCTTTTCTAAGCCTTTGCTTGGTTTAATTTTTTTTGACTTGACCAGTTGACGATAAGCTTGTAAAAGTTCAGAATTAAGTGGCGAGGGTTCTTGGTAGCTACCGGCGTAACGTTTAACTAAGGTATTAAAATTCTCCCGATTTTTAATTCGGGTTTTAGACAAATTGGTTATGATATTTTTTAATTGAGCTTGGTTCATGAAAAAAAGTGTAGTCAAAAATATTTTACAGCAAAATAAGTTAGCTTACGAGCAGGTAAGTGATTTTTTTAATGATTCACGCCGGTTCGCTTGGCCAGAATTTAGTGATTTTATTGAATTTGTGCCGACTGGCGCAAAGATTTTAGATTTGGGATGCGGCAACGGGCGCTTACTAGATGCTTTAACCGATACGAAGGTGAATTACACCGGGCTTGATATTAGCGAACCAATTATCCAAGCGGCGAAAAAGCGCTACCCCAAAGCTAAGTTCATAGTCGGCGATATAACAAATTTTTCACTTCCGAAAAAATATGATGTGATTTTTTTGATTGCCTCGTTGCATCACATACCGTCGCCTGAACTGCGCTTAAAAGTGATCCAAAATGCATATCATCATTTATCAGGCGGGGGTTACATTATAATGACAAATTGGAATTTACGTCAAGGTAAGTATCGACGGTTGTATTTTGCTTCTTTGCTCAAAAAGCTACTTGGGCAAAGTGAGCTTGATTGGCGCGGGGTTTGGGTGCCTTTTTCAGCGCACGGCGATGTAGTGAATAGATACTACTACGGTTTTAGCAAGTCATCGGTGAAACGATTATTGCATTTAGCTGGCTTTACGGTAGTGCAAAATTACTATGTTAGAAAAGGGCAAAAAGTTGGTGTCTGGCAGGGCTGGAACATTGTCACCGTGGCCAAAAAGTGATAAAATATATCCGTTTAATACTAATAAAATAATATGCATTTTTTCAACCGCAAAATTTTTTTAAGTCTCGCGGCAATTTCATTTTTAGTTGTTCCTTTAGCCGCCTTGGCCTTTAATTTTGAAACTGGGCCAAGCGTGTATGTTGGCGAAGAAGATATAGTTGACGGTAATTTAATTGCCACTGGAAATTCAATTGAAATTCATGGCACGATAGTCGGCGATGTGTTTGCGGCCGGGGCTTTTGTTTTAGTTACCGGCGATGTGGAAGGCGATGTGTTTGCGGCCGGGCAGACTGTAAAAATTACCGGTGATGTTGGCGGCAGTGTCAGGGTCGCCGGCAGCGCCGTGGAAGTTGGCGGCAATGTAGCGCATAATGTAAACGCGGCCGGCGGTTCAGTTACGATCGCCAAAGACGCATCGGTTGGTTGGGATGTATATGCCGGGGCTGGCAGTTTAGACATCCGCGGACCAGTTGGCGGTAACGTGGCGGCCGGAGTCGGAAATTTAGTGGTGGCAAGCGTTATTGAAAAAGATGTTAAAGTTGGTCTAGACGACCAAGGTCAAATGATTGTCAATCCCGAAGGTGAAATTAATGGTAATGTAACCTATTACAGCAATAAAGAAGATCAGCTGTTAGTGCGGGAAGGCGGAAGTATTGCCGGAGAAGTTTCCTATCAATTGCCGAAACACAAAAAGGATATACCGGTTAATCCGCGCAAACTTGCCGCGGGCTACTTTTTCCTAAAACTCATATCATTATTTAGCTTGATTTTAGTTGGTTTGGTTTTTGTGGCCTTAGCGCCAAAGGCAGTGACCCAAATTCATCAAGCCATGATAGAAAAGCCATTAACTAAAGTTGGTTGGGGTTTAGTTTACGCGATTGTAACACCATTTGTGATTATACTTTTAGCTTTAACCGTTATTGGCATTCCCTTAGCATTGATTTTGATTCCGATTTACGTCATTGCTTTATGGTTCAGTAAGGTTTTCGCTGGCATTAGTTTGGGTTTGCTTTTCATGCAATCAGTGGTTAAGAAAAATAAGCCTTCGGGTGGGCTCATTTTGCCAATGATTATTGGCATGATAATTTTTATTGTTCTAACTTTCTTGCCCTTGATTGGTGGATTGATAAAAATAGCTTTGATTTTGTGGGCTTTGGGCGGCGTGATGGCCTTTAAGCGCGTAGTTTTGGAGCAATACCGATAAATGAAAAATATTGATACCTCAATCTTTCGCTCTTATGACATTCGGGGCGTCTACCCCGACCAATTAACTGAACAAATTGCCTACACCGCTGGGCAAGGAATTGTCCGGATGGTTAAAGGCAAAAAAATTGCGGTCGGCGGTGATATGCGCGTTTCCACGCCGCAATTGAAAGAAGCATACATCAACGGTATTTTAGACATGGGCTGTGACGTGGATGATTTAGGTTTGATTCCAACTGATTTTATTTACTTTGTCGCTGGTACCAAACAATATGACGCGGTCACAATTATTACCGCTTCGCATAACCCTAAAGAATACAACGGTATCAAGTCAGTCAGGCAAGGCAATAAAGCGATTTATGGCAAAGATTACCTGCCGTTTATGAAAGGCGTACTAGAAAAAAAACCTAAACGCGGTAAATTAAATTCAGTTAATTATTACGATGAATACATCAAACACATATTAAGTTTTGTAGATATTAGCAAATTAAAACCCTTAAAAGTAGTGGTGGATGCCGGCAACGGCACGGCGGGAAAAGTTATGCCAATGTTGGCTAAACATTTGCCGTTTGAATTTGTTGAAGTGGATTATGAACTGGATGGCAATTTTCCAAACCGCCCGTCCAACCCGTATGCTCCAGGTGCTTATAAAAAAGCGAGTAAAATAGTGCGTCAAGAAAAAGCTGCCTGCGGCGTGATGTTTGATGGTGATTCAGACAGAACTTTTTTTATTGATGAAAAGGGCGGTTTTATGCAAGGCGATATATCGTTTATTTTAATGGCTAAAGCGTTGCTGCAAGAGCAACCCGGCGCCGGAATTGTGTATAACGCGGTCTGTTCACGTTCAGTGCCAGAGTGCATAGAAAAATTTGGCGGCAAGGCGTTCCGTAGCAAAGTCGGTTACATTAATTTGCAGCAAGCAATGTTGGAACATGACGCCATTGCCTCCGGAGAATTATCTGCTCACTACGCTTTTAAGGATAATTTTTATGGCGATGGCGGATTTATTTCTATGCTATTATTTTTACAAATCTTATCTCAAAGTGATAAACCGCTATCTAAGCTCCGAGCTGAATATGAAAGATATTACAAAGAGCCGGAAACTAATTTTGAAATTAAAGATGCTCAAAGTCTAATTGAAAAGTTGAAACAAGAATATAGCGACGGCGAACAAGATGAACTAGACGGGTTAACTGTGAATTATCAAAATTGGTGGTTTAATGTCCGCCCGTCAGGCACTGAGCCGTTGGTTCGGGTTACAGTTGAAGCTCCAAATAAGAGAGAGTGGAAAAAACACATCAAAAAATTAATCAAGATTGTTAAAGCGTCTAAATAACATGATTGGTATTTTTGATTCTGGCATCGGCGGACTAACTGTGCTTAAAGCCATTCAACATAAACTACCTCAATATCAGTTAATGTATCTTGGTGACACAGCGCGCTTACCTTACGGCAACCGATCACAAGAGGCAATTTACAAATTTACCACTCAGGCGCTAGGCTTTTTATTTCAACAAGGTTGCGGGTTGGTAATTGTTGCTTGCAACACCGCGTCAGCTGAAGCACTACGAAAAATTCAACGCGAGTGGTTATTAAAACATTATCCGGACCGCAAAGTTTTGGGCGTAATTATTCCATTAGCTGAGAAAGCCGCCGAGCTCTCTCGTTTTGGCCGAGTTGGCGTAGTGGGAACACGCGCTACGATTAAATCAGATACCTATTTAAAAGAGTTGCGGAAATTAGAACCAGACATTGAAGTTTATGCTGTCGCCACACCGATATTAGTGCCATTGGTTGAGGAGGGTATGATAAATCGGCCGGAAACAAGTAAAATTATTAGAAATTATGTTCGTGAGTTAAAAAACAAAAAAGTTGATACGTTAATTTTGGGTTGCACTCATTACCCGTTGCTTTATCAGCAGTTTAAAAAAATAATGGGCAAAAGCTGTAATGTTTTAGATGCGCCAAGAATTATAGCGGACTCTTTAGCTGATTACTTAGTTCGCCACCCTGATATTGAATCTAAATTAACTAAGGGCGGGAACCATAAGTATTTTGTGACTGATGTCACCGACACGTTTGAGGCTAATGCCGTAAAATGGTTAGGGCATAAAATTGTGCTTGAAAAAGTAACATTACAATAATATGGAAGATAAAAAATTGTTTATTCCGGTTTTATTGGGGACTATAAGAAAGGGTAGAGAAAGCGAAAAGGTGGCTAAGTATTTAGTTAAGCGCGCAAAAGCGAGAGCTGACACGACACCAAAACTTTTTGATCCGCGCAAGTTTAAGTTTCCAACTAATGACTACGGCGAGGCCGTCAAGGGTAAATTTCCTGAATATCGCAAAGCTATCCTAAAAGCTGATGGCGTAATTATCGTGGCACCTGAATATAACCACGGCTATCCTGGCCCGCTAAAATCTATGCTTGATACGTTGCTGCGTGAATATATTCACCGTCCGGTGGCTTTTTGCGGTGTGTCCTCCGGCGGCTTTGGCGGCGTTAGGGTGATTGAGAATTTATTGCCGATAGTACGAGAGCTGGGAATGCAGGCAACCTTTACCGATTTAAACGTTTCTCACGTTCAAGATGTATTTAATAGTAAAGGCATACCAAAGGACAAAGCCGTTTTTGATAAGCGCATTGATAGAATGTTAGATGAACTTATTTGGATGGCAAAAACGTTACGCTGGGGGCGGGAAAACGTGCCAAGTCAATACCACAAAAAATAAAATCATCCCCCTCTTAAATTAAGGGGGAGATTTCCTTATTTATAATTATCAAATGAATTGTCATTACGAGGACCCCTGCCCCGTATCGTGGTACGGGATAAACTCCGGCAGGGGGACGTGGTAATCTCAGCTTGAGATCCTTCGGCTTCAGCCAGTCAAATTGGCCTACGCTCAGGATGACGCTAACGCGTCAGATTGCGACGCTTCACTACGTTTCGCTCGCAATGACCTATTATTATGTCTAAACGAGCAATTATAGTCCATTGTTGGGATGGATATCCTGAATACTGTTGGTATCCTTGGGTGAAAACTAAGTTAGAAGCGAAGGGTTTCCCAGCGCATGCTCTGGCGTAGGCCGAGGTCATATTTATAAACCCCCCCGCACCTCCCCTTCTAGTATAACCGCCTTCAGCGGTCAAAGCCACGTCAGACGTGGCAAAGGGGAGGACTATTATTTTACCAACCTGGCAGTAGAGTTGGAGGCACCATTTTATCGAGTGAGAATTTACGGAATTCGCTATGTGGTAGTAGCCATTCGCCGCCCGTTAATTTCCGTACTTCTCCTTAACCGTTTCTAGTTTTTTATCAATTTTTTTCTCAGCGCCAAGCCGTTCTAATTCATCTTTTTCGCTCATATCAACAAATTGAATTCCTTCCGCTAATAGTGGATGTATTTTTTTTATGGCTAAGTACATATCTTGAGCAATTTTGCGATATGTTGGGTGTCCTTGCGGGACGGAGCGAAGTTCAAGCAAGTGATACGCTTCACGCAAATTCATCTTCATCCGCCAGCGAATCAAATAGCCCATCGGCACTAAGTATTGTGCGCTGTGGGGAAATTGCGGTGCAATTTTTTGGTACAAATCATGCGCCTGGCTCATGATTTTTTTATATTCGTCAACTGTGCCAGCTTCAATAATTTCTGGCGGGGTGATAAATCCATGGGCGGTGGTGTATGGTTGCCGTTCTTGAGTTAACATGCGATGGCGATGAATATCACGAAAAGCGTTGATGTCGGCGACCACCTCAAAAGTATAAAAAGTCTCTTCAAAGGCGCGGCCCGGGCGATGAAAGCGATTTTGGCGAGCGCCTGAATACGCATTTAGCAGCTCTGTTTTTTCTTCACCCGATAATTTTTTGGCAATTTCGTGTGCTTTAGCTAAACTCACTTCTTTATTGGCAAAAATAATGTCAGCCGCAATTTTATTTTCCGCATCTTGGTCATAATCCACCAATGTTACTTGGGGTTCGTTTTGGGTGTTAGTAACCGATACAAATTTTTCCGCTAATTCTTTGACTTTGGCCCGGGTATCACGCAAATATTTTTGGGTTGCTTGGCCGCGTTCGTTATTAGCTCGTTTAACAAAAGAGGGGATGAGCTTGTTTAGTTCTTTATTCATAACTTCGGCAATATCGCACACTTCCTGAAAGTCGCTCGCAAACATTTTGAGCAGCAAATATTCAAACGCGCGGCCGTTGCCAAAAAAACCCATGTTGGTTACAGTGCCAACCGGTAGGAGCGGCCGCAAGCTGTCGCACACTTTGGCCTTAACCGTGGATTTATAAGCGCGGTCAGTGGTTTCGGGGTCTTGTGGAAATTTGGCTTTTATCATTTTACGCATCGGTTTGCGCCATTCGCTATACGTTTCAAAAAGTAAATTCAAATAGTCCTCATAGTCTTTGGCAAATTCTGATTGCATGATATCTGCCGGCCGGTAAAATTTATACTTGCCGTTAACTTTCTCGTCGTAATACACATAGCGGGTGGATTTTTCTAAGGGATCTAGGCCAATGCGCGAATCTTCCATAAACTTTGTCGCGACATGGGTAACATTTTCAATCGCGATATGCGCTGAACCTAATTCGGCGACCGAATCATCACCATAGCCAACTAAGACACGGTCATAAAATTCTTCCGCTTTTTGAGTGGCGACCATTTGATCTTCACCTTGGGATTTTGCAAAGCCCACAATTTCAGAAAATCCCATTTCTGGTTCATTGATAAATTCATCTAACAATACGCGCCGCAAGGACTTATCAGTTCGGCTGTAGCGGGAGAAAAGCGCGCCTTTGACCACTTCCGGCAAATTGCGCAAACCAAAAATCGACCGGTCTAAATTTGTGCAAAACGGCCGCAAAACCTCTTTTTCTTCCGGGCTAAATTCATCTACAAAAAAGTCGTCTTTCATCCAAGCTATTATAACGCGCCAAAGCCACATATTCAAGTTGACTAAAAGAGTCTTTTATAGTTAAATGCCTAAAACCCGTTTAGATCAGAAGAGGAGGCAAATCGATGATAAAGGCGGTGTTGGAAGTGGGAAGCGTGGTCGTATTTCAGGGCGGCAGGCGCCTACGGGTGCGGCAGATTGAAAAGGGTGGCGGCGATGAAGTTTTCCTCCACTTTGAAACCCTGGACGGTCTCTATGCCAATGGCGACATGAAGCGCTGTAAGAAGCAGCGTAACGGAAAAATCAAGGTTCCAGGCGCCACTAGCGTCGAGTTTTAGCGGGGGCACACCTACAGACACGCGCATTCGCCACAGAGCTCCGCCAAGGTTATGACCAGTTTGACTGGTCTACGGCCGCGGCGGAGTTTTGCTTTTTACATTTGTCATTTCGACTAAGCGACAGAGGAGCGCATGAAGAAATCTCAGCCGTACTTATTTGGTAAGTGTGAGATCTCTCGGCACGCTCGAGATGACATTATTTATTCAAATAATATTTCCTTTTCTCTTCCGGGAATTTTTCGATTGAATAGCGGAGCATAGTCCGCGGCATTTTGGTGGCGTTTTGGTCTAAGAATTTAGTCAATACTTTTTCATCCATTTTACCAACTTCGCGCAACATCCAACCAACTGCTTTGTGCATTAAGTCGTGGCTGTCGTTAAGCAGCAGTTTTGCCAGTTTGAGCGTGTCGGTGTAATTTTTGTTGCGGATAAACGGAAAGGTCGCTAAAATAGCAATTCGTCGTTCCCACAAATTTTTAGATTTTGCTAATTTGTATAAAATTTTCCTTGGCTTGTTAATTAAGTAACCGCCAACAATATAAGGAGCGGAGCAGTCAACTAAATCCCAATTATTTACTCGTTTAGCATTTTTTAAATAAAAGTTAAAAATTTTTTTCTTTTTTGAATTTGTAGCTTTAGAAAAATTACCGACCAAAATAAAAAGCCCGGTTTGTCGGTGCTCATGGATTTGGCTATTTAACAATTTTTGAATTTCGCTCAGCTGTAAGCCGGTAAATTTTTTAGCTACTTTTCTTTGATTAGGAACAATGACGCCGATAAATTTGTCACCCTCGCCATATTCGCCCGGCCCGGTTTTGAAAAACCATTGGGCCGTTTTAGCCCCTTTGACGCTAGTGAATTTTTTGAGTTCTTTTTTTACTTGGGATGCTTTAGGCATGGGATGAAATTTATAAATAGTCCCTCTCCTGGCAGGAGAGGGTTGGGTGAGGAAGAAATTTTGTAGGGACAGGTTTCAAACCTGTCAGCATTTAGATTCATGCGCCCTCACCTTTATCCTCTCCCATCAAGGGAGAGGAATTTATTGGGATTGTTTTATTAGGAATTATTTATTTTTCTCCATCGCGTCGGCAATGCGTCTAACCGCAACCACAAAGGCGGCGGTGCGCATATCAATTTTGTGTTTTTGAGAGACTTTCCAAACTTCTTTGAAGGCTTTAGTCATTATCGGTTTTAGTTTTTTACGGACTTGATCTTCGGTCCATTTCTCATCGTGTACATTTTGATACCATTCAAAATATGAAACTGTCACCCCGCCGGCATTGGCAAGGACATCAGGAAGGATTAAAGTATCATGCTCGGCTAAAATTTTATCAGCTTCCGGCGTGGTTGGGCCGTTTGCCATTTCTAAAATTATTTTAGCTTTAATGTTGGCCGCGTTATCTTTAGTAATTTGATTTTCCAAAGCCGCTGGCACTAGTACGTCACACGGATATTCTAAAAATTCAGCCGGATCTAAATGCTTACAGTCATAACCCTTAACTGAGCCGTCATAGTAGCATGCGTTAATCAGCCCGCTTTCCCGCTTTACTTCCATAACCTTTATTGGATCAAGCGGGGCTTTTCGGTTGCTGACAATAGTACCTTGAGAATCTGATAGACCGATGATTTTATATTTTGCCTCCGCCATCAGGCGGGCGGTGTGAAAACCGACATTGCCCAAACCCTGGATGATGACGTCTGTTTCGCTAGGTTTAAGTTTCAAAATTTTAGCAAGTTCCTGAAAAATAAAAAATCCGCCATCGGCTGTGGCAGTATTACGCCCCTCTGAACCGCCCGACTCTAATGATTTACCGGTAAAAGATCCCTGAGTTTTATCGCCGGTTAGTTTAGAATATTCGTCAGCCATCCAATCCATAATCAAAGGGTTTGTATTAACGTCTGGAGCGGGCACATCTTTATTTGGGCCAATGTCATCGACAAAAGCTCGGGCGTAACCACGGGCAAGCTGTTCTAACTCGCTGGTGCTTAACTCTTTGGGATTAACCATAACGCCGCCCTTGCCGCCCCCCATAGGAATATTTACTACAGCGCATTTAATTGCCATCCAAAACGACAGCGCTTTGACTTCGTTAATATCAACTTGCTCATGAAAACGAATGCCGCCCTTGTAGGGTCCGCGGGCGTTATTGTATTGTATTCGGTAAGCATCGAACTTTTTGGTTTTGCCGCTGTCCATTTTGACTGGAATTTTGGCTTCCAAAATCTTGTTTGGTTTTTTTAACGCTTCTAAAGTTTCCAGTTTAAGTTTTAATATCTGGTTTGCATTATCCAGTTGGACTAAGGCATTAGCAAATGGGTTCATAAAAAATGTAATTATTTGTCATTGCGAGCAGTGACCTTGATGTAAATCAGGGGAACGACGTGGCCACGCCTGACGTGACCGGTCAGGCGAGTCGTGACATGGCAATCCAGTTTTTTGGATCGCCACGCTCCTCTTCTACAAGCTCAGAGTCGCTCGTGATTACACTATACTAGAATAATAGTAAAAAATAGTAAAGTGACAAAAGTTACCAGTTTTTGTCATCCCGGACTTAATCCGGGATGACACTTACTTTCTAATACCGATTTTTTGGCGCACTTCGCGCATTGTCGTTCGAGCAATTTTTTGAGATTTTTTAGCGCCGGCGGCTAATATTTTTTCAACCTGCTTTGGTTTAGCCAAAAGGATTGATTTTGTCTTTCTAAAATCTGAAAAATAAGTTATAATCGCTTTAGCTAAATCAGTTTTTAAGTCTGCGTATCGGATTGATTTTTGCCCGTTGTATTTTTTTGCTGTTTTTTTATCGCCAAATTTTTCAAATAAAAGTAATAAGTTTTTTGCACCTGAGCCCTGGCCGTCTCCGGTATCAGTGACCGCCTTTTTAATTTTTTGCTCAATTACCTTTGGCTCATCGTCTAAAAAAATGCAATGATTTTCGCCCAAACTTTTTGACATTTTTTTATTTGGATCTTGCAAGCTCATTACTTTGGGCGTATCAGTAAACAAAGTTTCTGGCTCAGGAAATGTCTGGCCAAATTTATTGTTAAACCATCGCGCGATTTTACGAGCCAGTTCTAAATGCTGCTCTTGGTCCAGTCCGACAGGCACAGCCTTGGCTTTGTACAATAATATATCAGCCGCCTGTAAGACTGGATAGGTAAACAAGCCAGCATTTATATTTTTTGCTTGGCGAGAGGCTTTGTCTTTGAATTGAGTCATGCGTTCCAATTCACTCATTGGGGTAATAGTGTTGAAAACCCAAGCTAATTCAGTATGCTCAGGCACGTCTGATTGTAAAAAAATGACGCATTTTTTGGGGTCTATGCCGGCGGCCAAATAATCCATCGCGAGCGACAAAATTTGATTATATTTTTCTTTTGGTTGGTAATTCTCGGTAATTGAGTGGTAATCAACGATTGCAAAATAGCACTCATATTGGGATTGAATCGCTAAAAAATTTTGCAGTGTACCTAAATAGTTGCCAACGTGAAGCGGCCCGGTCGGCTGCATACCAGATAGTACTCGTCCTTTTTTCATGCAGTTAATTGTATGATGAAACAGGCCTAAAGTAAAGGATAGAACCTACACGATAAGTTTTTTTTCTTGTATAATATCCCCATTATGTGTTTTTCTGCCCCTGCTAGCTTCATCGCCGGATCAGTCATTGGCGCGACCGGATATGCGAGCATAAAAAGATCGCCAAGCAAAAGAGCTTTGCTTTTAGCGAGCACCCCTATGCTTTTTGCGATTATGCAGTTTATTGAAGGCTTGGCATGGCTAAACTTCAATTATTATAATAATCCCGCCGTTTATGCCATATTAACTTATGGCTATATTGTTTTTCCTTATTTAATTTGGCCGATTTTTAATCCGCTAAGTATTTATTTTAATGAAACAGAAAAAATTAGAAAAAGTATGTTAGCTATTCTTGTAGCGTCGGGTGTAATTATGAGTTTATTTTTAACTTCAGCTCTGTTTATTTTTGGTGGAGCAGCTTCTGAAATAATTAATCGGAGCATTGCATATAGTACCGGTATACCATTTTTAACATCACCACAATGGAAGGCTGTGGTTTTTATTTATTGTATAATTTTCGTGGTACCTTATTTTATTTCGCAATCCCGGCTGATAAAAGTCTATGGCTTGGCGCTTTTAGGCTCATTTATTTTCTCATATACAATATATTTCGCCGGCTTTATTTCGGTTTGGTGTTTTTTCGCAACGTTTCTTAGCTTTTTAATTTTCTTTCATTTTTATAGCCTAAAAAACCAACCAATCTGAAATTTTTAAAACGGCTAGTCAATTAGCCGTTTTTTATTTGAGAAATGTGGATGAAATTCCACACTTTATTTTTTATTGTATTGCATTAAGGCAAGCATCAAGGCGATAATCATTAAAAATCCGGTTAACGCCATCATCGGAATCGTAATATAACCGAAGCTTAAAAAGTAACGAATAGAACAAGAGGCAGAATAACCAATGCCGGCACAAGACGTCAAAGTTGAGCCGGTCATTTGCCCGAAATATTGAATCCCGGCAATTCCAGCACCAATTACCGAAAGGGGGATTGTGACAAAGGCAATAGCTTCGCTTTTTTTCCACAGTGCATAAGCTAAAATTACGACCATTGGATACATCATAGTGCGCTGATACCAACAAAGCAGGCATGGTTCAAAGCCGACAATATCGGAGTAGGCTAAACTGCCCAAAGTTCCAATCAACGCGACTAAAAATGCAAAGAAGATAGCCTTAGAACCAAAAAATTTTATCACACTATTTTTATTTCCGTTGCGCGTTAAAAAAATGCTCACTAAAATTGCTCCAATTGCAATTTGAGTCGCTATCGTCCCAATAGAAATGACTAAGGTTAAGTTGTTGGATAATTCCATTTAGTTTGGTAATTCACACCCGGTTTTTTCAGCTAGGTATGGTAATGACAAGTCGCCGGTTTCCCGCGTGCCGTCAGGAAATTCCCATGTCGGGTAAGATTCAATGCCCGCGTCAATGCAAACTTTAGTTTGGCCCTGGCCGTTTGGTTGAGAACATTCAACGTAAGGCAATTTTTTTTCAGAACGACCGAATTTTGATTTTTGACTTTGGCAATGCGGACACCAAAAGGCTCCGTAGAAGGTGGTGCCACTTTCGCCTAAACACTCGGCAAAGGCATCATAAGTTCCGGGCTTGGTGCCAGAATAAATATAATAAATTACTCCTAAAGCTAATATAATCCCCACGAACATCCAAACTAAGCTATTTTTAGATTTTTTTCGCATATCAATAAAGCATTATTTTAATGCTAAATATAATATCACAGTTTTTAGCGTTGTTCAATTTGAACTTGAGGAAATGATTTTTTGAGTATGTCAACAATGGCGGAAACGTCAAGCTGTTTAGATTTATCTATGGTGTTGTCTAAATTTTTGGCGAAACTAATATTTTGGATAAAGTATTTCTCGCCCGGCAATAACTGTTTGGCAATGCTTATAAAATCTTCCGCCGTGTGTGATTCTGGCAATACCGTCGTTCGAAACTCATGGTCAATGCCAGATTCTTGAATTAAGCGCATGGTTTTTTTGCAGTTGTCAATTCGTTGCTGGTTTGCGGTTTGTACAATATCGTTGTAGCTCTCCCACCGGTGCTTAATGTCCATTGCCAAATAGTCAACTAGTCCGTCGCGAAGCAGTGATTCAACCATGCCCGGATTAACTCCAGACGTATCAAGTTTCACCAACAAGCCAAGCGCCTTAACTTTTTTAATAAAGTCAGGAAGATCGGCATGCAAGGTTGGCTCCCCGCCGGTAATGCACACGCCGTCCAAAAAATCTTTTTTGAACGAGATATACGCCAGCACTTCTTCTTGGCTGACAATGTTTTGCGTTGAGGTTGGAATGAGTTCCGGGTTATGGCAATAGCGGCAGCGAAACAGACAACCTTGTGTGAAAACTATAGCCGCAACTTTTTCCGGGTAATCAATTAAGCTTAATTTTTGCAGCCCGCCAAATTGCATCACCGCCGTTAAGCCGCCACCGCTCCGGTTTTTAGCGCCACGGCCGCCGGGTTAGTTTCTGCTTTGCTTTTTTTGCTGGCTAAAGCCTTTTCGGCGACATATTCTTTGCGGTCTTTCCATTCGCTTTTTTTACCTTTGTTCCATTCTTTGACCGGGCGGAAATAGCCGACAATGCGCGACCAGACTTCACATTCAGCGTTGCATTTGGGGCAAATTCTAACCTCCCCTTGCAAATATCCATCATTTGGGCAGATGCTCAACGTTGGCGTAACGGTGAAATAGGGCAGGCGGTAGCCGTTAGCGATTTTTTTAACAAAGCTGCGGCAGGTTTTCCAATCTTTTACCTTTTCACCCAAAAACATGTGTAGCACCGTGCCGCCAGTGTAAGCTGTTTGCAGTTCGTCTTGGTGATCTAAGGCAAAGAGCGGATCATCAGTATAATCAACCGGCAAATGTGTAGAATTGGTGTAATACGGAGCTTCATCGCTGCCGGCCTGGATAATCCCCGGGAATCGCTTGGCATCTTCTTTGGCAAAACGGTAGGTCGTGCCTTCGGCCGGTGTGGCTTCTAAATTATACATGTTGCCAGTAGTTTCTTGAAAGTCAGCCAGTTTTTTACGCACTAACTTCATTATCTCTTTGGTAAACTGTTTGCCTTCATTACTTGCGATATCTTTACCGAGTAAGTTTTGGCAAGCCTCATTACCACCATTAATGCCGATCGTGGCAAAGTGATGGTCCAAAGAAGGCAAGTAGCGCTTGGTAAACGGCAACAAGCCGCTTTCAATGTTTTGAGCCACGACTTTACGCTTGAGTTCTAGTGATTCTTTGGCCAATTCCATTAACCGCTCCAACCGCTCAAAGAATTCTTGTTTGTTTTTGGCGACATAACCGATGCGCGCCAAGTTAATGGTCACAACGCCGATACTCCCCGTCATTTCAACCGACCCAAATAGCCCGCCGCCACGGGAACGCAACTCGCGTAAATCAAGCTGTAAGCGGCAGCACATGCTCCGTACATCACCCGGATTTAAGCTTGAGTTTATGAAGTTTTGGAAGTAGGGGATGCCAAATTTTGCCGTCATTTCAAAAAGTGCCTTAGCATTTTCATTCTCCCAGTCAAAATCCTTGGTGATGTTATAAGTCGGAATTGGAAAAGTGAAAATGCGGCCGTTGCTATCGCCTTCAGTCATAACTTCTATAAACGCTTTGTTGATTAGGTCCATTTCCGGCTGGCAATCAGCATAACTAAAGTCCTGTAACTCACCGCCGATTTTTGGATGTTTGTCTTTTAAGTCATCCGGGCACACCCAATCCAAAGTAATATTCGTAAACGGTGTTTGCGTGCCCCAGCGTGAGGGTACGTTTAAATTAAAGACAAATTGCTGAATGCATTGCTTGATGTGCTTGTAGCATAAGTTATCTTTTTTTACGAGCGGCGCTAAGTAGGTGTCAAATGATGAAAATGCTTGCGCTCCCGCCCACTCGTTTTGGAGCGTGCCTAAAAAATTCACCATTTGTCCAACCGCCGTTTCCAAATGTTTGGCAGGCTTAGATTCTACTTTTCCCGGTACGCCATTGAATCCTTCTTCTAAAAGTTGGCGTAAACTCCAACCGGCGCAATAACCGGAAAACATATCTAAATCATGAATATGGAAATCGCCTTCAATGTGCGCCTCTCTGACCGCTTTCGGGTAAATATAATTTAACCAATAGTTAGCGATTAGTTTGCCAGAGGTGTTGAGGATTAATCCGCCAAGTGAATATCCTTGGTTAGCATTAGCGTTGACCCGCCAATCCGAGCGGTCTAAATATTCGCTCATAGTTTTTTCCACTTCCACGGCAATATTTTCAGCCGATCGCGCTTGAGATCTTTTTTCCCGGTAAACAATATAGGCCCGAGCAGTTTTGAAATACCCAGAGCTCATCAAGGAAAATTCAACTATATCTTGGATTTCCTCAACACTTATTTGACGTTTAATTTTTTTGGACTTGTTGATAAACGAGACTACAATTTCGGTAATCTTTCTAGCTTCAGTGCTGCCAAATTCGCCGGTCGCTTCCGCCGCGCTTAGAATCGCTTTATAAATTCGCTCTTTATCAAAAGTTGCCTTGGTGCCGTCTCGGCTAATCGTTTTGATGGGGCTCATATGTTTTTTATTTATTTTTTAGTTAAAAAAACTCACCGGGTGGTGAGCTTCAAGAGCTTCGCGAGTTTCTAATTTATTTATTAGTTTTGGCTTCTATGCGATTAGTGCATGGGTAGACCAGGCAAATATACTTATTTCCCGGCTCGCCTTTGATAATTTTTAATTCATTACAACGTTTGCACTTTATTTCCACGTCGCTATCTACCAAAATACCTTTAAACAACAATTTATTGCAGTCAGGACATCTATATTCTCGCCCGATGTTTTCATGATTGGTCATAACGACTTACCCAAGGGAGGGTTTAGTCATTATATCGCAAAAAAAGGACGAAGTCAATCTGGATGCGTCCTCATTTTGTCCTGGAGGCTAAAAATTTACCTAGAATTAGTTAGAAAAATTTGTCAAGAATACAATTTTTCCTTATTTTATCCGAGTTGTATTTTTATCGCCTAAACTTCTATCAAAACCGGTAAAACCATCGGGCGGCGATGCGTTTTGGAGTAAACATACTGGCCGATTTCGTTGCGAATGCGCTCTTTGATGTAATTCTCAAAGGCTGGAGAACGGTTATCGGTTTCTTTAAGCATGCTTTTGACTTTATGGCGCACATCTTCAATCAATTTTTTATTTTCGCGCATATACACAAAGCCGCGAGAGATTATATCCGGGTTTTGCACCGGTTCGCCGGATTTTTTATAGATAGTAGCAATAATCACAATCATACCGTCTTCGGCCATGAGTTTACGGTCCCGAAGCACAATGTGCGACACATCGCCAACGCCAAGGCCATCCACAAATACATATTCAGTTGAAATTCGCCTTTGAGTTAGCGCCACTTTTTCTTTGTCAGCTTCAATTACTTGGCCGTTTTCAGCGACAATAATGTGTTCGTCTTTTAGTCCAATAATTTTGGCGTTTTGGCCATTGATGCGCAACATGAAGTGGTTGCCTTCAATCGGGATAAAATATTTTGGCCGCACTAGCTGCAACAGCAATTTAATATCTTGCTCTTTGGCGTGCCCGCCGGCGTGGACGTCTAACATTTTATAGTTCACTACCGACGCTCCATAGCGGTAAATCGCGTCCTGCAAATTTTGCACCGTGCGTTCATTCCCCGGAATAACCGAAGAGGAAAAGATAACCGTATCGTTTGATTTAAATTTTATAAATCGATGGTTGCCTTCGGCAATGCGCATGAGCACCGCATTTTTTTCACCTTGCGCGCCAGTACAAATAATTATCAGTTTGTCATCATCAACATCTTTAAAGTTATGCTGTTCCACTATTGTTTTGTTATCAAATTTTAGATAACCTAATTCTTTTGCTACTTCCACGTTCGTTTTGATGCTGCGGCCCTCAAACATTACTTTGCGGCCGTGCTTTTCGGCGAGGGTTAAAATTTGCTGAATCCGCGACAGCAATGACGCAAATGTACCGATAATCATTCGCCCCTTAGCGTTTTCAATTAGTTTTTCCAAATCTACGCCCACCTCAGTTTCAGATAACTGATGTCCTTTTTGCCAGGCGTTAGTGCTGTCGGCCATAAGGGCCAAAATTCCTTCAGCGCCAATCAGGGCAAATTTTTGCAAGTCCACCGGGGCGTCGTTAATCGGCGCTTTATCCAATTTAAAGTCGCCGGTATGGATAATGTTGCCGACCGGCGTGCGAATTAAAATCGCAAAAGAGTTCGGAATATTGTGGTTGACTGGCACAAACTCAACATCAAAACAGCCCAGCCTAACTTTATCACCGCCGCGCACAACCTGCAATTTTAAAGGCGGCGCTTCTTTATATTCTTCTTGGCGCTTTTTGATAATACCGGCGGTTAAATCCCCGGTGTAAATCGGCGGATTGCCAATGGCTTTCATCACGTGGGGAACCGCGCCAATATGGTCGTAATGTCCGTGAGTGATGAGCACGCCTCGTATATTTTTTTCCTTGCCTTTGAGATAGCTTAAATCAGGGATAATATAGTCAATGCCGTGCATTTCTTCTTCCGGAAACTGTAAGCCCAAATCAACAATGATAATGTCGTTACCATACTCAAAAATGACGCAATTCCGCCCAACTTCTTCAAAGCCACCGACTGGGATAATGTTTAATTTACCCGATTTGACAGTTTGTTTTTCTCCGGTTGAAACTCCAGGCTTTTTTATAGTTCTAGATTTTTGCCTGGTTGGCTTGGCCGTACGTTTAGTTGTCGCTTTGCTGCTAGTCTGCTTGTTGGAGGCAGGGCGAGCAGCATTTTTTTTAGTTACCATATTTTCTGTGAAGTAATAATTTAATTAGTTATCAATGGGACGTTTTTCATTCTTTTCCCATTTTTCAATAAATGCTTTTTCTAAGTCTATATTTTTAAGTTCAGCTAATCTGAGTAAATTCCAAAATACATCCACTATTTCATAACTCAAATCAGTTTTACTACGGTCTTCCCTAACCGCCTCCATAACCTCGCCAACTTCCTCGCCGAGCCTAAGCAGTACTTCTTTATCGTCCTTAGGATAAAATCCTCGCCTATTTAATTGTTCAACCATTAAGGTTTGCAGTTCTTTGATACTTTTTGCCATATAGCATTATGCATTGGTGCCGATGGTGGGACTCGAACCCACAAGCCTCGCGGCACACGCTCCTGAAGCGTGCGTGTATACCAATTTCACCACATCGGCGTTAGTTTTCCTTGGCGAAGCTGGCTTTAGTTTTTATGTACCAACCCGTAATATTGTTAAACCGATCGGCTGGCACAATCACTTGCGAAACATTTAAACCTTTAATTTTATCGCTTATCACGTAAGTGTATGTCGGCCGGTATAAAAAGATGGCTGGGATTTCGCTAATAATAATATTTTGGAATTCTTGATACAATTCATCGCGCTTGGCTGAATCAGCTTCAATTCTGGCGTCTTCAAGCAATTTATCAACGTTCCGATTAGAAAAGACAGCTAAATTTAATCCCGGGTCTTGATTTTGCGAGGAATGCCAAAATGGAAAAGGGTCGGGGCTGGCACCCAAGTTTTCGCCAAACAGCAAAGCTTCATAATTTCTCGGCTTAATGATTTCGCGGCCAATGCGGTTAGGGTCCACAATTTCTAAATTGACCGATGCGCCAACATCTTGCCACATTTTTTTTACCAATGTGGCCGCTGTTACGTTTTCTGGCTGATTAACTGTTGTCAAAGTTATTTCTAAAATTTCGTCATTTTTGGAACGGAAAATGTTTTGGTTAGGATCTAAAATAATTTCTTCCAAAATTTGTTCAGTGCTAGTCGGTGCGGTAAAAACTTCTTCTTCAATAGTTTCGGGTGCTACATCTTCGCCTTGACTAAGCTCTGCTTGCAAATCAATTCTTTCTTGGCTAATCTTTTCGGCTAATTTTTGCTTGTATTCATCGGCGGTGATAATTTGCCATTGCGCTTCATTTAGTATTTGGTTCGCTTTGTCGGGGTCAAAATCATACTTTTCAATATTTTCATTATAACCTTCATATCCTGGTAAAATTGGTCCATCGACAATTTGACCTTCTAAGCTTAAGGCTTCGGATATGATTTTAGTTTTATCAATCGCATAGGCTAAGGCTTGTTTAACATTTTTGTCTTTTAAAATAGAATTTATTTTTTGGTTGAAAAAGACGCCAGTATATTGCGGCAAGTCAAAGGAGTAAAAATTTATATCGGATTCGCTAATCAACCGTTCCTTGAGCGCCTTGGGCAAAAAGCTAATGCCCTCAACGTTGTTGTTAATCAAAGCCCCGACCGCCTCTTCAAAGTTTGGGTAAAATTTGAATGTTAGTTTTTGGATTAAAGGCGGGTTGTCATAATATTTTTCAAACGGTACCAAAGTATAGGATTTAATATTGCCTAGTTTATCGCGAGTGAGCGTTGAAAATTGCCACGGACCTGAGCCAACCGGGCGAATATTTGCTTCTGCTAAATTCGCGGTAGTGTTTGGGATTTCTTGCCAAACATGGGCTGGTAAAATGCCAAATGTCATGCTCTCCAAAAATGGCTCAAATGGCTCAGGTAAAATAAATTGAACTGTTAAGTTGTCAACTTTTTTAATTTGAACGCCCCGAAAGCTTACAATTAAAGGGCTTTTAAAATCAGGGTCTTGGATGTTTTCAAAGGTCAAAATTATATCGTCGCTTGTGACCGGCTTGGCCTCTTCGCTCCCCCGGGTATGCCAAAAAGCATTCGGTTTAAGGAAAAAAGTGTAAGTTAATTTATCCTCTGAAATTTTATAACTCGTTGCTAGGTCTGGAACTAAGTTTAAATCGGCATCAAATTTTAAAAGGCCGGAAAAAACTAGGCGGGATATATCAGTGTCAACATCATTGGTTTGGGCCAGCAGGGGGTTAATAAACTTTGGCGCGCCAATTAAAGCTTCTACATATGTGCCTCCAGCCATTGGCACTTTAGTCACATTGTCTTGGTACAACTGTGTGCCGAGCCAAACGGTGCTCAGAGTGATTGCCGCTAATAGCAGTTTGGTCGCCCAAAGCTCTTGGGGGGATAAAAATTTTTTTATCTCTTTAAGCTGTTGGAAATTGGGTCTTTTTTTAAAATACTCGCGCCAAGCCATTTTGCTTGATGGCCCAGAATTGTCGCGGGTTTCCTCCTCCGGGATCGGGGATTGGGTTGTGTCCACGGGGTATTAAACAGTCACAATATTTAAAAAAGACACTACCATGAAAGCGGTAGCAAAAACGATAGTCAAAGTGTAAAGAATTTTTTCTAAGCCGCGTTTAGTTCGGTAAACATTGCCCTCTCCCCCAAAGGCTGCCCCAAGGCCAGCACCCCGGTTTTGCAAAATTATGACAATAATCAAAATAATTGAAACAACAACTTGTAAAACATCTAAAAGCATAGAGAAATATTCGAAATGAAATTAATATTCGTATTGTTATTAAAGAGTAGGTATGCGAGATGAAAACGTTGCGCTTATGATAGCAGGAAGAGTCATAATTGTCAAGCCTTGCCCTCGGGTTTTGATTTAAAGGCTTTTTTAGCGATTATTTTTTGTAATTTTAAATTTTGTTTGCCGGTAACTTTCATTTTTGCCCGTCCTCGTTTTTGCCGATTTTGTTTCCGGGCCAGTTTTTCTAGCTCCTCATCTTTTAGAGTTGCCATATGCCTTTGGGATAGTTGTAATTTAAACAGTTGGCTAATTTGTCCTAGCTGATTAAATAGTATAATATTTTGGTATGGTCGACAATAATTTTACCACTTTTGAGCAGCCGCGGAAAAAAAATCGGCGTTGGTATCGTAACTGCTTTGTTTTGGCGCCAGCAATTTTTTTGGGGGCGTTTGTAGTTTTATATGCCAGCGCGCTACTAGTAGGAAAATTTGCTGCTAATTCAAACAATTTGGAGCCGAATAATATTGTTAATGGACATGGTGGACAAACGGTTTTAAATAATTTACCTCAAACTTTATCACCCCCTTCTTCCCCGGCTGTTAGCCAAGCTACGCCGCGGTTCAAAGGTAATCCAGAAGCCAAAGTAGTGATTGAAGAGTATTCAGATTTTGAGTGTCCTTTTTGCCAACAGGCCGCCCCGATACTAAAAAAAGTGGTCGAGAAATTTGGCGATAAAATACAGTTTATTTATAAAGATTTTCCTTTAATTAATATTCATAGTAACGCCTTGGTGGCCGCCCTTGCTGGCCGGTGCGCTTTTGAACAAGCTCAATTTTGGGAGTTTCATGACTTAATGTTCGCTGACCAAAGTAAGTTATCTGCGACTGATTTGAAACGCGGCGCTTTTCAGCTCGGCCTGGATAGCTTTCAATTTAATGAGTGCTTGGATTCCAACAAATACTTTGACGACGTCAATGCCGAATTTGAGGAAGGTATTAGCCGCGGCGTTAAAGCCACACCCACCTTTTTTATCAATGGCCAGAAATTTGAGGGCGTCATTCTTGAAAAACAATTGACCCAAATTATTGAATCATTACTTTAATGAAAAATAAGGCTAAGCACTATTGGATTTTTCTCTCTGCGTTTGGCGCTATGTTTGCGGTGTTGTCTTGGGCGTATGAGATTTATTCAGGGGGGTTTTGGGTTAAGGGCGCTTTAGCTTTAATTACTGGTTTTGTCTTATACAAATTTATCGTTGATCGAGTTTAACTACCTATAAAGCAGTTGGACCCCACTACAGCCGTAGCCGCATGGGGTCCTAAAACAAGCTCCTCCCGGAAACGGTCCGGGTTTTTCCTCATCTCCTTTTCGAGTTGGAGCATTTCACGCTCGAACTCTTGAAGGTGATCAAGAAACTGCTCTTCTTGGCGGAGCAGTTCGTCTTGGAGCTCTTCGCGAACATCGGCGCAAGGCCGCGGTGGCGCTTGTTCGGCGAACGAGCCGCAAAACCACTGCGACTCGTCGGCTCCCTCGTCGTAGACGAAGAAATCGCCGACCCACGCGCCGGCCTCTGCCGTCTCCTCGGCCCACACAGGCGCGGCAAAGTACATAATCGCGCCGATTATGGCCAAGGTTATGAACAGTCCGGACAGCGTCCGGCCTGGGTGCAGGTATTGCATGATAGTCTCCCCTCAACGACCTGGCCCTGCGCCAGGCGGTCCAACGCCCTCCCTAAATATCTGGCGCGAACCGGATAATTTAGCAAAATTAAGGGAAAATGTCAACCTTGGCGGATAGACCAAGGGTTTGACAGTCGCTGGAATTTGTGGTAAGCTGGTTTCCTGTTTTGTATTTATGCCAAAAGTGATCTCTATCAAACGCGCTCGCGTTAATAATTTAAAAAACATCTCTGTTGATATTGAGCAAGGCAAGTTTGTGGTAATTACCGGACTTTCAGGTTCGGGCAAATCATCATTAGCCTTTGACACAATTTTTGCTGAGGGCCAGAGGCGATATGTTGAAAGCATGTCAACTTACGCTAAACAATTTTTAGGTTTGGCGGACAAACCAGACGTTGATAGGATTGATGGATTATCACCCACGATTTCAATCGACCAACACACTTCAGCCACCAATCCGCGCTCAACGGTCGGAACAATCACCGAAATTTATGATTATTTGCGGTTGCTTTATTCACGTGTTGGTAAATTACATTGCCCTCGTTGCGGCCAGGAGGTGAGTAAACTTACGCCGACTCAAATCATCAATCAGGCAACAGAGATTACTAAAAAGGAAAAAGAAATTTCAATTTTATCTCCGGTTGACGAAGATAAAAAATCTGACCGCAGCTCAACTTTAAAAGAAATTAAAAAAGCCGGCTATAGTCAAGTTAGAATAAATCGTCAACTTATGAAAATTGACGCGGCTCTAACTGGCAATATTGATTGGAATAGCAGTCCGACTTTGGAAATATTAGTTAGTCAATTTAAAGCGAGTCAATACAACCAAACGCGCGATCTGCGCCGTGATTTAGCCCAAGCGGTGGATTTAGCCTTAGATTTAGGCAATGGCCAACTAATTGTGTTAACGAGTGCGGACAAGGATATTTTATTCTCGCAATATTTTAATTGCCCAAGGTGCAATATTAACTTACCCAACATTGAACCAAGGAACTTTTCATTTAATAGCCCGGCGGGTGCTTGTAACCGATGTTTGGGAATTGGCACGTGTTTGGAAATTGATCCCGAACTAGTTATTCCAAACAAAAAATTAACATTAGCCCAAGGCGCAATCAAGCCATGGGCTAGAAATTTTTCCAATCAAGCGAAATACTGGAAGCTGTTAGAGGCAGTGGCGAAAGTCCATAATTTTTTATTAGATGATGCGATTAGTGATTTATCTGCGGAAGCTTTAAACATTGTGTTGCACGGCAGTAGCGAACAAAAGTATGACGTGGATGGCGGCATGACTTTTCCCGGAGCCATCCCGATGCTGGAAGAAAAATATTTAGAAACAACCTCTGAATATTTAAAGCAAGAGCTAGAAAAATATATGCGTACGGCCATTTGCCCGGTTTGCCAAGGCAAAAGATTGAAAAGCGATATGTTGCTAGTTACAATTTCTGATAAAAATATTGCTGATTTAACGGCGATGACAATTGACGAACTGGTTAAATTTTTTGCTGGTATTAGTAACGGCAAGATTAAAGGTAAGCTCAGCTTGGATGAAAAGGATAAAAAAATTGCCACCTCAATTATTAAAGAAATTCATCAGCGTTTGCAATTTTTGCAAAACGTTGGTTTGAATTATCTTACCTTGCACCGTACTTCCACGACACTATCTGGCGGAGAATTACAGCGCATTCGGCTGGCAACCCAATTAGGCTTGAATCTAACTGGCATTGTTTACATTTTAGATGAGCCGTCAATTGGTTTGCATCAAAAAGATAACCAAAAATTAATTGATACCTTGCGGCATTTACGCGATTTGGATAATACTGTATTAGTGGTAGAGCATGACTCCATGACCATCTTAGCGGCTGATCATGTTATTGATATGGGTCCGGGCGCTGGAGAAAATGGCGGCGAAGTGATTGCTTCTGGCAGTCCAGCCCAAATATTAAAAAACAATAATTCTATTACCGGTCGTTATCTTTCGGGTAAAGAAAAAATTGAACCGCCGACAAAACGTAGAGAAGGCAATAAGAAGTTTTTGGAAGTAATCGGCGCGCAAGAATTTAATTTAAAAAATATTAATGTTAAGGTACCGCTCGGCATGCTGGTGTGCTTAACTGGAGTTTCAGGATCAGGTAAGTCAACTTTAATGTTGGATATTTTAGCCAGGGCGCTAGCCAAAAGGTTTTACCGCGCCAAAGATATTCCGGGTAAACACAAAGACATTAATGGCATAGAAAATATTGATAAAGTAATTACGATTGACCAATCGCCAATCGGCCGTACCCCGCGGTCAAATCCAGCGACTTACACTGGTGTGTTTACATACATCCGTGATTTATTTGCCAATACTCCCGAAGCCAAAATTCGCGGTTACAATGTCGGCGTATTTAGTTTTAACGCCAAAGGCGGGCGTTGTGAAACGTGCGCCGGCGAAGGCTACGTCAAGGTGGAAATGCAGTTTTTACCGGACGTCTATGTTAAATGTGAAGAATGCCATGGCCAGCGTTACCAAAAAGAAGTTTTAGAAATTCATTTTAAAGGAAAAAATATTGCCGATGTTTTAAGCATGTCGGTAGAAGAAGCGATGCATTTTTTTAAAGGGAATGATATAATTTTTGATAAGTTAAAAACTTTGTTTGATGTTGGACTGGGTTATTTGAAGTTAGGACAATCGGCCACGACTTTGTCCGGCGGAGAGGCTCAACGGGTTAAATTAGCAACTGAATTGTCCCGCCGAGCGACCGGTAAAACTTTATACATCTTAGATGAACCAACCACTGGTTTGCATTTTGCCGACATTGCCTGCCTTTTAAACGTGTTAAATAAATTGGTTGATAAAGGTAATACCGTGATGATTATTGAGCACAATTTGGATGTGATTAAATCCGCCGATTGGGTGATTGACTTAGGGCCGGAAGGCGGCGATCGAGGCGGTGAGATTGTAGCCGAAGGCCGCCCGGAAGATATTGTTAAAGAGAAAAAAAGTTACACTGGTAAATATTTGAAGGAAGAGATGAAATTGAAAAAGGCGAATGGTAAATAGCTAATGGAGAATGAAAAAATATTTTTAGATGATCCCCCTCTTAATTTAAGAGGGGTAAGGGAGTTACTCAAAATGGATTTTTAATTTATTGATAGGCAACTAGTACCATTAATAGCGTGTTCCCCGCTTAGCATAAGAGGGGATAGGGGTGTTAAAGCTAAACAATTTGTCATTTCGAGCCCCGTATCAAGTACGGGGTAAACTCCGTCGAGAAATCTCACCTCTGTTAACTTCACCTATGATGAGATCCTTCGGCTCCGCTTACGCTCCGCTCAGGATGACAACCCCCACCCCGCCTCACCCCCAGTGAGGAATGATAGTAAAAGTTAGCATGTTTTGGAATATTGAAATAACTGGTAATATTGAAGGAGTATTTGAGAAGTTAAATGATTTTATTAAGTAACCCCCTCAACTCCCCCTTAAATTAAGGGGGATGCCACAAGTATGCCAAAATACGACCATCAAAAAATAGAAGCTAAATGGCAAAAATATTGGGCCAAATATAAAACGTTTTCAGTTAAAGACGAATCCAGCCGGCCAAATATGTACGTTTTAGATATGTTCCCATATCCTTCAGCTCACGGATTACACGTTGGCCACCCGGAAGGCTATACGGCCTCTGATATTTTAACCCGTTTTTTAACTATGAGAGGTTTTGACGTATTGCATCCGATGGGCTGGGACGCGTTTGGTTTGCCGGCGGAAAATTACGCGATTAAAACCGGCACGCATCCGAAACAAACGACAGAAGATAATATTAAAAATTTTAAACGCCAAATTCAATCGCTTGGTTTTGCCTATGATTGGGACCGGGAAATCAACACCACTGATCCAAATTACTACAAATGGACACAGTGGATTTTTCTTAAACTATGGGGGAAGGGACTCGCCTATGAGGCGGAAATCCCTATCAATTGGTGTCCGCAAGATAAAACGGGACTCGCCAACGAAGAAGTAGTTGACGGTAAATGCGATCGCTGTGGCACAAAAGTTGAGCTAAAAAATTTAAAGCAGTGGCTTTTAAAAATTACTGATTACGCCGACCGTTTGCTGGACGATTTAGAATATTTGGATTGGCCTGAACCAATCAAATTAATGCAGCGCAATTGGATTGGGAAAAGTTATGGCGCCAACGTTGATTTTAAAATAAAAGGTAGTGACGAAAAATTAAATGTTTTTACCACGCGCCCAGATACTTTGTTTGGCGCAACATACATTGTGGTCGCTCCAGAGCATCAAATTATTCATAAATTAAAAGATAAAATTGATAATTATAAAGAAGTTGCTGCTTATATTGAGGCATCTCAATTGAAAACCGATATTGATAGGACTGACGAGAGTAAAATTAAAACCGGAGTTGAATTAAAAGGTGTCAAGGCGGTTAACCCAGTCAACAATAAAGAAATTCTTGTTTGGGTGGCTGATTATGTTTTGATTTCTTACGGCACCGGCGCGATTATGGCC
>PEZZ01000017.1:585-6785 GCA_002773845.1 Candidatus Buchananbacteria bacterium CG10_big_fil_rev_8_21_14_0_10_42_9 | reverse complement strand
TTTGCTACTAAATTTGGGTTAAAAATAATTGAGGTAGTTAGGGCCTTTGATAAAAATGATGGTGAACCATTAAGCGAGGCTTATGTTGGCGAGGGTGAGATTGTCAATTCTGATTTTTTAGATGGCCTGGAAGTATCACAAGCTAAAGTTGAAATTATTAGATGGTTGGAAGAAAAAAAATTAGGCCAAGAATCTATTAATTACAAATTGCGTGATTGGGTTTTTTCTCGCCAACGGTATTGGGGTGAACCAATTCCGCTGATTCATTGTGAAAAATGTGGAGTGGTTGCCGTACCAGAGAGTGATTTACCTCTGCTTTTGCCAGAAGTTGAAAAATATGAACCCACCGGCACAGGCGAATCACCGCTGGCGGGCATTGATGAGTGGGTAAATACGAAATGCCCAAAATGCAAAGGGAACGCTAAGCGGGAAACCAACACCATGCCTCAATGGGCTGGATCATCTTGGTATTGGCTGCGCTATATTGACCCGCACAATAAAAAAGAATTAGCCAGCAAACATTTGCTTAAAAAATGGCTGCCAGTGGATGTGTATGTTGGCGGCGCCGAACATGCAGTCTTACATTTATTGTACGGCCGGTTTTGGCATAAATTTTTGTGCGATATTGGCGTTGTGCCTAAAATTAAAATTGAACCAGTTAATCAAAATGAAAAAGTTGAGCTTGACGAACCGTTTTTGACATTAAAAAATCAAGGGTTGATTTTGGGCGAAGACGGAGAGAAAATGTCTAAGTCGCGCGGCAATGTGATTAACCCTGACGAAATTATCAAAAAGTTCGGCGCTGATACTATGCGAGTGTATGAAATGTTTATGGGCCCGTTTGAAGACGTAAAGCCGTGGAGCACTAACGGCTTAGTCGGGGCACGCCGATTTTTAGATAAAGTGTGGGCCTTAAGCGAAAAAGTAATGAGCACTCCGGCCGAAGAATTAAGCGATGAAGTGCCTGAGCAGCAAGTTGAATATACTATCAAAAAAGTAACTCATGATATTGATACCTTTAATTTCAATACCGCGATTTCGCAAATGATGATATTGGTAAACATGATGACCAAAGCCAAAAAAGTACCGCCGGTGGCTTTCAAAAAATTAATTTTACTTTTATCACCGTTTGCGCCGCATATGTGTGAAGAGATTTGGCAAAAACTTGGGCATAAAGATAGTTTGGCGCGTGAAACCTGGCCAACTTACGATGAGAAGCTAGCTCAAGCCAATGACATTGAGCTAGTGTTGCAAGTTAATGGTAAAGTTCGTGATAAAATGCTAGTTGATAAAGATATCACTCAAGCGGAGGCTGAGAATTTAGCCCAGGATTCTAAAAAAGTTCAAACGCACCTGACCGGCCGGGAGATTAAAAATGTAATATTCGTTCCTGGGCGTTTAATTAATTTTGTCACCAAGTAAAAACTACCTTTTACAAGCAACAATTTTTTTGAGATAATTGAATTACTTCAGAAGGGGGTGGCGGTATATGCTGTATATTCTTGGAGCAACAGCGTTTGCCCTAGTCGTGACGTGGCTGTGGTGTGCCACTCATCCGTGGAATGATGGGCGCGAACCAGCGCAAGAGGCGGAAACCAGACTACTTGGCAACGCCTCGGCGGTAAGCCAACATCGTTCTCACACCTGAACCCATGAAGCAAGCTCGGTGCCGTCACGGCAACCGAGCTTTGCCACTTATGCTTGTTGATTATCGGCCAATTCCAAAGTATTTAAAACCGAGCTCAGCCATATCCTGCGGGTCAAACAAATTTCGTCCGTCAAAAATAATTGGCGTGTTCATCAAAGATTTAACTTTGGCTAAATCTAGTTTTTTAAACTCTCCCCATTCTGTGCAAATTAAAATAGCATCAGCACCCTTAGCCACGTCGTAGGGGTTATTAACAAATTTGATGTCTGGATTTTCCTTTTTGGCGTTGTCCATAGCTTGCGGATCATAGGCTGTGACTTGGCTGCCGTCTTGTTGCAAGCGTTTAATGATTTTTAAGGCGGGGGAGTTCCTAATATCATCAGTGTTTGGTTTAAAGGCAACCCCCAAAACGCCAATTTGTTTTCCGTCTAATACCCACAGTTCTTTTTCAATTTTTTTTACGAAATTTTTTATCGCGTCATCGTTAATTTTTTCAACGCTGGCAAGGAGTGAACTATCAATATCAAACATCTCCAATGTTTTCTTAAAAGCAGCGACGTCTTTCGGGAAGCATGAACCGCCATAGCCAATGCCGGGATTTAAAAATTGCTTGCCAATACGTTCATCCAACCCAATCGCTTCTAAAATTTCTAAAGCGTCAGCGCCGGAGGCTTCGGCAATTTCAGCAATCAAATTGGCGAACGAAATTTTTGTGGCTAAAAAGCTGTTAGCTCCATGTTTAATTAATTCAGCGCTTTTAACGCTTGTAATTCTAACCCCCGGTTTGGATTTTTCAATGATAGGCGCGTAAAGCTTTAACATTATCTCAGTGGCCCGGTCACTATCACTGCCAATTACAATTCGGTCAGGATAAAAAGTGTCGTGCATGGCTTGGCCTTCGCGTAAAAATTCTGGATTAGACACTACCGCCACATTGCCGTTGCCGTTGGTATATTTTTTAATAGTGTCAGAGACTTTTTCCGCCGTTTTTACCGGCACCGTGCTTTTATCCACAATGACCTTAAAGCCATGTTTGGTTTTGAGCGCTTCGGCAATTTCTTTAGTTACCTGCTCAACGTATTTCAAATCCGGATGGCCATCTTTTTTAGGCGGCGTGTTTACGCACACAAAAACAACATCGGAATCCAAGACTGCCTTTTTGATGCTGTCAGAAAAGCTGATTTTACGCTTGGCCATATTCTCTTTGAGTAAGTCTTCTAAATGTGGCTCAAAGATGGGACTCGTACCGGATTGCAATAGTTTGATTTTTTCCGGGTTGTTGTCAACGCAAATAATGTCGTGGCCAATATGCGCCAGACATACGCCGGTGGTTAAACCGACATATCCTGTACCTATGATTGCTGCTTTCATAAAATATTGATTCACTAGAATAGCTAATTTTTATAAAATTGTCAACTGCTATGTGCTATAATTAAACTTATGGAAATTAAAAATTTTACCGATTCTGACCAAAAAACTCTCGATTCCTTTGTTTCCCAAAACGCTTTTGACAGCGGTTTTTTGCAATCATTTGCTTGGCTTAAATTTAAGCGTTCCATGGGACAGCAAAGCGAAGTGTATATGGTCTATAACGACGATGATGTCCTAGTTGCGACGGGCTTGTTTATTTTACAGCCGCTACCGTTCAGCCAAAACTATTGGTATTGTCCGCGCGGGCCAGTTTTTTTGAAAGATTTATCAGATCAAGAGAGATTAGAATTTTTTGACGCCATGATAAAAAACGTCATTTCACTTAGCCAAAAAACTCACAGCTCATTTATTAAAATTGAACCGGACAAAAAAATAAATTTACCCCCCATGTGGCACCAAAGCGCCGATGTTTTACCGCGCCAAACTTTAATTTTAGATTTAAGTTTGCCGCAAAGCGGACTGCTTAAAAGCATGAAGCCTAAAACTCGGTACAACATTAACTTGGCCAAAAAACATGGCGTCACGGTTAGCCAAGAATCAATTAAGCCAAGCGCCGGCTTAAAAAGTTTTTGGGAGTTAACACAAAAAACCAATCAACGGCAGAGAATTAGCTCGCACTCACAAAAATACTATGAAAATTTATCTCAGCTAGACAACATTGAACTATTTACCGCTCATTATCAAGGCAAAATTATTGCCGCTAATTTGGTAGCGTTCTTTTATGATTGGTTCATTTATTTTTACGGCGCTTCAGATGAAAAATTTAAGCGAGTCATGGCTCCGCACCTTTTACAATGGGAGCAGGTTTTAGAGGCCAAAGCCCGCGGCAAAAAATATTATGATTTTTGGGGCGTGTCAAAATTTAAAAAATCTTGGCTGGGAATTACTCGCTTCAAACAAGGTTTTGCCCCGGAAATTGAATTTACTTCCTATCCTGGCGTTTACGATTTGCCAGTAAACCAAATTAAATACCGGACTTATTCTTTAATGAAAAAGATAAGCAAATGAGTCTACTTGCTAATTACCGAGCCGCTAAGCCTAAAACTTCATTATTGTTATTGTCGCTTAGCCGTGTTGTGTTGGAAGTTTCTGGCGGAACGATTGGTTTATTTTTAGCAACTTATTTGTTAACCCGCTTAGGTGACATTCGCTATGTCCTCGCCTTTTTTTTAGTTAACTATCTTTTGTATGTTTTTTTAGCTGCCCCAGGCGCTATGTTGATGTCTAGGCTGACTATTAAACGTTCTATAATTTTAAGCATCCCATTTATTTCCCTGTTTTATTTATCACTTTATTGGATTGATAAATATACTATTGCTGTTTTAATCTTTGCCATTAGCGCGAACACAATTTACAAAATGCTTTATTGGGTGCCGTACCGGTCAAATTTAGTCATGTTTTCGCAAGCCGGGCATCGCGGTCGGCAGTTGAGCCAATTGTCTATGGCGGTTGCCTTAATTAGCGTAGCTACCCCGGCTTTTTCTGGCCTAATCATTACTTATTATAGCTTTAACGCTTTGTTTTTAGTGGTTGGTTTTTTCTCCCTACTGGCGATTGTGCCGCTATTTTTTATCCCGCAAAATAACGAATCTTATACTTTTAGCTATTCGCAAACTTGGCGGTTGTTATTTGCTAAACAAGACCGTTCTTTATTGCTTGGCTACATGTCTGATGGCATGGAATGGACGGTGCGGTTTTTAGTTTGGCCGTTATTTGTGTGGCAATTAGTTGAGCAAAATTTTCAAACCATGGGATTTTTGTTTTCACTCATCGTATTTACCTCCGTTTTAATTACCGCGGTCATGGGAGATTATACTGATAAATACAACAAACATAAGATAATGGCCCTAAGCACTATTTTTTACTCGGCCGGTTGGATTTTTAAAATGTTTGTGCACGCTCCGTGGCAGATATTTTTTGCGTCAACCTATCATCGCTTCGCTCGAATTACCATGCGTACCCCCTATATTGCTTTAGCTTACGATAAATCAGCTGACGCTGGATGTTATATTGATGAATATTCAGCGCTTCGCGAAATGTCAATTCATTTGGGCCGTTCGATTATGTTATTAATTTTAATCATCCTTTTTACATTTACTCCACACCTTGAATATTCATTTATTTTAGGCGCGTTAAGTTCTTTAATGTTTAATTTATTATGATGAAAGTCGTAAAGGCAACCAACAAAAACATTTCGCATGCGGCAAAAATAATAAAATGTGGCGGAGTAGTAGTTTTCCCAACGGATACGTCTTATGGGCTTGGCGGATTATTTGATAATAAGAAAATTATTAATCGGGTTTTAAAAATTAAACAACGTAAGGATAAAAAATTTACCTTAGTGGCTTCAAGTTTAAATCAAGTAGAAAAATTTTTTAAGTTGAATTCATCGCAAAAAAAATTAGCCCAAAAATATTGGCCTGGTCCGATTTCGCTTGTCGTAAGTAAACAATTCGCGGTTCGCGTACCTAAAAATAAAGTGGCCCAAAGCTTAGCTCGGCGCGCCGGCAAGCCGATCATTGCCACTTCGGCGAATATTTCAGGCAGGCAGCCTGTATTTTCACCTGATCAATTAAAAATACAATTTCAAAACAAAAAAAGTCTGCCTGATTTGATTTTGGATTTTGGAAAACTTGAAAAAACCAAATCTTCTAAAATTATTTTAGTTACCAAAAAAGGGTGGGAAAGCCTAAGATAATTATGGTGAGATCCCAACTTGAAAAAGATTTACTTGAGAAGTACCAAAGCCTAAAATAAAACCGCCTAACCTAGGCATAACTCCTCCGCCAGCGTAGGGGTATCCTTTAACAGGACAAATAAAATTAATACCGGGAGTACCGCCGTATGGGGTAAATCTGATTTCTTCAACGCTAGCACAGGCTGGCCCAAGCAAACCAGAACACAGTGCACAAGAGATGGCACAAGTTGTGGGACTTGACGGTGGACTATCTAAAACACATCCAGGATTGTAAAAACTAATTAATCCACCGAAATTTATTCCGGAAATAGCATCAGCTTTTTGGCTGTAATTTACTATAATGTAAGCAGACGAAAGTGCAGTGCAGGCTACAATTAAAATTGCCAAAAATGAGTTTAATCTTAAAAAAGCTATTTTTTTCAT
>PEZZ01000017.1:0-467 GCA_002773845.1 Candidatus Buchananbacteria bacterium CG10_big_fil_rev_8_21_14_0_10_42_9 | reverse complement strand
GTTTAATATAGTCAAAAGAAGAACAAATGATGAGATCGGCAATTTCAATAATTTGTGGCCTTACAATCTTGTTGTAAATTTTAAAAAAACAACTTTTAAACCCACTGGCAACAACGTCCATATGATATTGTAAAACCAATTTCGCTTTAGGATTTTTAAATTTTTTAAAAAATAAAACGGCTTCAGTGCCGCCAAAAAATGGATAATGCAAATGAATAATATCATACTCTGACAGGCGCCAAAAAAGCTGGGGTAAAAAACCGGCATTACCGAAAGAAAATAAAGGCTTTAAATATTCTATTTTAAATTCCGCTGGATTATCTTTTTTTGCCGTAGTGGGAGTTATCACGGTAACATCGTGCCCTAATTTAGCCAAATATTTGGAAAAATTATATGCCGTATTGCCCATTCCTCCATGATAGGGCGGGAATGTGGAAACTATTTGAGCAATCTTCATAAATCGGTTT
>PEZZ01000016.1 GCA_002773845.1 Candidatus Buchananbacteria bacterium CG10_big_fil_rev_8_21_14_0_10_42_9 | reverse complement strand
CATACAATTCAATTTTATGGACCGGTGCAACCAATGGCGGGAGAGTCCAATTTCAAATAGCTACATCCAATAGCGCCGGCGGGCCTTGGACATATCGAGGCGGCAGTGATTGCGGAACATCATCGTGGTATAACGCGAGCGGGCTATCCCCCAACACAGCGCAAGAAATTGGCTGTTATACCTACCACAACAATAAACGCTATTTTAGGTATAAAGCCAGATTATGCTCAGATGATTGTTCGTCTGCCGGCACTGCCAGCCCGCAAGTTGAATCAGTTATAATTAGCTGGTCGCCTTAACCAATTAAACATGAGCCGCTTGCCAAAGAATGGTTTTACATTACTTGAACTTTTAGTTTATATCGGAATTTTATCATTTGTCCTCGTTGTTATAGCCGGAGTTTTTATAACTTTCGGCCAAGGCAAAGGTAAGGTTGATGCCCGCGCAGAAATAAACCAAAATTTAAGCTTAATTATTGGTAAGATTCAACAAGATTTACAAGACGCGGATTCAGTCAGCACCCCAAGCTCAACCAATGACGCCACCTCCTCGTTAAGTATGGATGTTAATGGTACCACGGTTAGCTATGCCACGAGCTCGGATAGCACTTTATTTACTCGAACGTCCGGTTCAGACACCCAAACAATAAACAGCGGCAAAGTGAAATTTAACTCGTTTTTAGTTGAACGCTTAGAAAACACAAATTATACCTTAAACCAGACCTTTGTCACTATAAAAGTAATAATTACCGCATCGACTAATAATGACGCGAGCGAAGAACAATACTCTCAAACTAAACAAACATCAGTTGTTTTAAGGCAAAATTAGCATGAATCTATTTCATCAACAAGGCGTAGCGACAATACCAACTATCATGGCTTTAGCTATACTGATTGTCGTTTTAGGTATAAGTATCGCGGCTACTGGATTTACTGAATCAGCTATCACAAAAAGTCAAAATGCCTCCGTCGAAGCAATTGTTTACGCTGAAGCCGGGGCGCATGATGCCTTACAACGGATTGCCCGTGATAAAGATTATAATTGTACGTCAGAAAACTGTTTACAGCTTGATTTGAAAACCAACGGCTGTTCTAATAGCGATGGTTGCGCGACCATCACAGTCAGCAACGACGACGGCGCAACCAACACACCTAAAATAATAACCTCAGTCGGCGAGGCGGGGGATAGCACGCGCACGATTCAAGTGTCTGTCATACTTAATTCCGACGGCCAAATGACGCAAATTACATGGGACGAAGTGACTAATTAATTTATGAATCTAATTTCAATATTTACCAAATCAAAGACCATTGCCGGTTTAGAGGTCCAAGACTCATGCCTGAGATTAGGGCTGTTATCGATAAACTCCAAGGGTGAAGTTAAAGTTATTAACGCTTTAAAGCAGTCATTGCCGGCGAGGGTAATTAGCCATGGTCAAATCGTTAACGGCCAAAATTTCAATCAGCAGTTGAATATTTTACTAAAAAAATTTAAACCCAAAGTAGAGTTTGTCATTTTAACATTATCACCAGAAATCATATACTCCAAAAAGTATACTTTTCCATCAAGTTTAAACCGAGAAAAAATAGAAAACAGCATGAACACGACTTTAGGCTTTAATTTGCCGAGAAGTATTAATGATGTGTATTTAGATTGGGAAAAAAGATATGCCGGCGAAGATAATGACATCTTTGTGGCTAGCGCGCCTAAGAAAGTAATCAACTCTTATTTAAATTATTTAAGTTTGAGTAAAATGCAGGTGGTGGCGATTGAATTTAGCTCTTATAGTATGGCCCGCGTTTTAAATGTCGGCTCAACCACATATTATTCTCTTGTAATTCAACAATTTCCAAGCGGGGCAAACTTTTCAATCACTAGAAATAAACTTATAGTCTTTAACCGGTTTGTGCCGACTGATAAAAGACAAATCGATGCAAATGAGATTAGCAACGAGGCGGTGAGGATAGTTAATTTTTTTGAAAATGACAGTCAGTTTAAGTTAGATCAAGATGACATAATCAAAGTTGAAGATGTGCTAATCGTCGGAAGTGATGAAAGTTTAGCTAATTTAGTTAAAAGCAAAACCAATTTGCCGGTCTACGCCGGTGTGCTTGACCCTAAATACGCTAATCATTTACCAGCCGGTGAGCCCGGGGAATGGATGGCGGTTTTGGGCGCTTCTTTACGCGGTTTAGTTCCACGCTCAAAAGACGAGATGATTAGCTTGATGCCAGTTGGTACCGAAAAAGCGTTTGAATACGAAAAAGCGTACGTTTTTACGTCAGTGATGACTAATTTATTGGCCCTAATCAGCATTTTTATCATGATTGCGTCTGCCGCAGTATGGTATTTTCTATACACCAACCAGCAAAACTTAGACTCACGGCACTTCACATTAGTTGATCCGGCGCGGGAAGCCAAAGCTGAATTGTTGATCAAAAGATTCACCGAGTTTAATGATTTGCTGGCTCAAACTAATTTAATTTTAACTTCATCGCCTAAGTGGAGCGACGTCCTTTCAACTATTATTTCTTTAACCCCTGATACTGTAATTGTCAATAAATTAGACGCCAACTCTATCAGTAGCCAGTTTGTGATGTCGGGGGAGGCCGCCACCAGGGATGATTTAAATCTGCTAAAAGATAATCTAATTGCTTCTGAGCATTTCACCGACGTAAATTTACCGACTACTAATTTAGAGCTGATTGAAGATATACCCTTTACAATCAGGTTTAATTTAGCCGACCCAGAAAAATTTAAAGGCTAAATATGAATTCAAAAAAACAACTTTACGTGAGCTTAGGCAAAGTTTTGGCCCGTAATTTAGTGGTGATTGTTTTTTGCGTTACAGCCACCTTAATGTTAAATGCTCAAATTAAAGAAATTAGCGCTAACTTACAGACTAAAAGATCACAGATACTTAGGCTTCAAACCGGTAATGATGCTTTGGTCAACTTGCAAGAAACCTTTGCAAATATCGGCGACGGCGACGAAAGAATTAAAAATGCGCTTCTATCACAAGATAATATCGTGCCCTTCTTATTGCATCTCGATAGCTTGGCCAATGGCGTTACCGTCAAGCACAATTACGGAAATTTTAGTAACCAAACTATCTTTGGAGCGGTCAACGGGGAGGAAGGGGAATATATTATTTACTCAAATGATTTTATTTTGACGGTGGAAACTGGCATTAGGAATCTAATTGGTTACTTAAAGTCCTTTGAGCGGCTGCCTTACTTTGCGCAAATAACTAGCATTAATATTGAAGCTAGGCCGGACAATCAAGCCGGCTGGCAAGAAATATCAAATATATCCACAAATGGTAAATTATATGTTAAGCAATAAACTGAAAATAAAAAAACTAAAATCTCTTTCATATAAAAAACTGATTTACCCGGTAATTTTTTTGATTGTTATCTTTATTATCATTTTTTCTTTCTTACTCACCCTTAAGTTTTTAAATGACCAATTAACCGAAGCGTTTTCCGTAAATGAAGGTGAGCTTAGTGGGCAAATATTTACTTACAACGCCGACATCTACGGTAAAATTCTTAACAGGCTAGGGCTTTAACGCATTCAAAAAAATTCCAACCGGGCCATTATTTAGTTGCCGTATTATCTTTTGGCTTAATTTTGCTAAATTGCCAAACACACGGATGTGAATTTTTGGCCACCACGCTGTATTAAATAAAAATAGATGAAACACTAACATTCCCACCGAAATAAATCCAATATTTAAAATCAGTAAAATTCCAACGTGTGCCGCGGTTAGCAACAGCCAAGTATATTTTCTAGTTAGTTGCCAAAAGCAAAGCGGTAAACACAGTATTTCTAACCATAATATGCCCCAAGTTAAAATATGAGAAATTGATAAAGGTAATAGCAAGCGAGCCCAATCAGCAATAAACCAACCATTTGCCATAGTTGAGTTTAGTAAAACATCTAACGTTTCCCCATTAACCCAACTCGGGCTAACTAATTTAGTTATGCCGCTCACAGTGTAACTTGCGCCAAATACTAACCATGCGCCAACCACGACAAGTTTAGGCATTTCCCAATTTGAATTATGCTTTCTAAGCAAAGTATATGGTTCGCCTAAAGGTATGACGGCCATTGCTAAAAGCAGCCAGCCCACATAAGCAAAAGCTGGATTAATGATATAAGGATTTATATTTAACAAGCTGGCAAGTCCATACCACAAAATTAACGCTGATGGCTGGCGATAAATTCCCAACGCTAAAGTGGCCGAAGCCGCGATCAATACTAAAAAATACAATTGAATAAATTGAGGCGTGTTGTTGTGAGCTAAAATATTAGGCAAAGTATTAGTTGTCAATGGCCCAAAGCCGCCTAAAAGTCCGGCACTGCTAAAAAGTTCAATCGCGTATGGAAATAAATATATATAATTAAATAAAAAAAATATCCCCAATGCAATGCGAACAAAGGCGAAATATTTAGCTGGATATTTCATTTTGGCAATTAACTTCAAATTTCCAAACCGCGTTTACATCGCGCGTTAAAGATCTGGCGATAATTTCAGCGGATTGTATATTTGTATCGGTGGTAAAAGTTTTGATAAGTACGCCTTCATCGCACAGGCCAAACCGTAGAACATTTAAGGCCCGTTTATTAGTTGGATCGGTGATTAAGCCAAAAACCGGTGAAGTATACGATGAACGCCTGAAAAACGGACCTGGAAACACGTCGAAATCACCAGGCGAAATGTCTATATGCTTTGTCTGGCCGTTAGAGGTAATATAATTAGCGCTCAAAACAATACTAAACGGTTCAATGGCTCCAATTTTTGTAAAAACTACAGGCAGCGGTGAGGCCGCGTATGTATACCCAAAGCGCATTATTGTATTGTCTTTGATGACAAAGCCGAAAATTTGAGTCAATCCAATTAAAATTAAAATTAATGGAAAAATAATCTTTCGTATCATAATAACGGAACAATCGCCGGAGAAAAGAACATATTATTAGGTAGCGGTAAAATTTCAAATTTCTGATTGTGTGAATTTAAAAAGAATACATTTCCCAGCCGGCGGTTAGCGCTCAGGGCTGTAACAGGTGTATGATTAGAACAGTTTTCACAGTTAACTATCGCGATATAATATTCTGCGTTCGGAAAAGTAAAATTTTTATATATTTTATAATCAACGCCCATGTCAATTAAAAGATGTTCAAAAGTATGGCGTTTAGTCATTAAATACACAATATCATTTTCGCTAACCGGCAATACCGCTAAATTACTATCCAAGCTAGAAACATCATCTTTACTATCTAAAACTAAAATAGATGTACTATTAAGCTCGGTTAAATTGAGAGTGCTGACACTGGCATAACGCAAACCAAACCCAATAACTAAAATTAAAGCGATAGCTGAAGTCAACTTAATTAAAGTTGCCTTTTGAGCTTCAATATTACTAGCTGAAGTAATCGTTTCTGTTTTACCGAGTAAAACGTAAAAGATAATTAGAACGGCAAACAAAACCAAATTTAAAAACCTCGGCCAAGCTAAAGTTAGCCCACCACCGGCTAAAATTAAACTGATGTATTGAGGATGCGCAAAATATTTGTACAGTAATTTAGTAGCACGCTTGTCAAACCAAATTTTAACCCAATATAAATAAACCGCGTGTATCGCAAATAAAGCCATGCCAATTAAAGCCAGGATTTCGCCGGCTGGTTTAATTAAGTTTAAAAGTAAAAATTTTGAAGTTGTAATATGTACAACAAAGAACTCATTTAACCATGATAGGTGTGGAAAACGGTTGAATAAATTAAAAATCGGAGAGTAAATAAAGTAAAAATAGTACCCCCAGAAAGGAGACTGCATAAAAATTACTTCAGCGACCGTTAAACCAAAGATCGCCGCTGGCGTTGATTTTAATTTATGGTAGAGCATCAATTTATTTGATAGTGATATATTGTCGATGCAACGAATTACCGTGCCAGATTATTCGCTCTAGAAAAAAATGAGCCCAATATAAAGATATAATAGCAGTTTGCGCGATATATGAATTATGCCCAAATAAAAAGGCGGCCTGGGTAAGGGGGTAACTAATAGCAATTGAAGCTAAAATTAAAATCGCGTAAGGGGGAATTTTCAAGTGTTTAAAAAGGGCGAAAAAAATATTCTTCAGCTCGGTTTGGTTACGATTAAAGTCGTGCGTAACATAGAGAGTATATGAATTGAGATCATGCACGACCCGGACAAGAATTACTGTAAAATACGCGTAGCCCATTAAAGGGAACAAATACCCGAAACTGGCTAAAGCCACAATGCATAAAAGATAAGCCGCCCCGTATGGACTTCTATTATTTTTTGTAATAACAAAGCTTAAAATTAGGGATAAAAAAATTAACACCATCGGCGCAACGGCTATTGTTTTATAGAAAGTGTCTGGTATTTGTATGCGGTTTTGAAAAACTAACAAATAAGCAAAAATAAAAATACCGCCTAAAAGCCAAATCCACCAACGTAATCTCTGATCATTATTTTGTAAAACACTTTTGCTTATCCACTCAACCTGAAATAAAATGTGATACATGCTAAATATCAAAGATAGAATTGCAGCCAACGCCGGCGCTAAAAAAGCTGCTATAAAAATAAAAATCGCCAAAAAAATAGCAATAAATATATTTTTTTTATAAAAGTTAAAATATTCTTTATCGGCTAAACTAAAAAAGCTAGCTACTACATGTGGCGTGCCTAAAAAAACAGCAATTAAAAACAGTTCGCCGATTAAAGTATTCGGCAGGCTAGACTGGACCCATCCGTCAAGCCAAAATAGGTCAACTAAAACAACGCCGGCAAGTATAGGAATAATTAAAAAAAACGAAAGTAAAAGTTTAGGAGAGATTCTTAAAGCGTTTTGATTTTCATTTCCATTGCGCGTAATTTTTGCGCCGGCCAGTGGTTTGATAGTTTCCATATTATGTAAAATGTTCTTGAGTGTTGTAGGTACGGCGAGAAATCTCGGTCGTACCCACTGGCTAATCATTTTGAGATTTTACGCCAGTCCCTGAGGTCTGACGCCCTCACCATGAGGTTCATACCGCCGGGCCGTTCGATTTTGAGCATACCTTCTTTCTCTTGGGCGAAAGATGCACCATGGACGATTAAGATAGTACTCCTAGCGTCCCAGGTTGAATGTGGCGGTATTCTCCCCGTCAGATGTGCCGGGCCAATGCCCTGGCGAAGAAGAAGCTTGATGTCCATGTCACCTCCCGGCATCTCTGCCAATTTCATTATACAACATCGCGTAATTATATCTGTGGAAAATTCTATTCACCAAGCCAGGCTAAAATCCTTTGGTAATGATAATTTGGTAATTTTGAGTTATCAACGGTAAAATAGGGGAGCGATGATTGTTCGATCAGTTTTAAATACTCTTTTTGGCTTTTTAAATAATCTTGTGGTGTCCTGGCTATGCGCTTGTAAGATGGCGTACTTTGTAATCTTTCGTTTAATCTTTTTTTTAATAATTTAGCGTCGTTTTTATATGTCGTTAAAATAACTTTAAAACCCAGTTTTTTCAATTCTTTTTCAATACTCTTGAATTTAGCTGTGTCTTTTTGCTTAGTGTAAATGAAATTGGTAAGGTGTAGTTTTTCAAAAATTAAATTACGATGATTTAAAGTTTTAGCGATGTTTAGATAATGGTTGACCAACTCCCATCCATCGCGCGTACCATAAAGCCCAACGTCGGCATTGAACCAGGTGCAACCATCCATCACCCCAACTCCTGAATTATATTTCTTTTCCAACGCGTCCCAAACACCGTTGATAGTAAAACTTTTCCCGCTCAACTCCGAACCTTCAAATATTAAATGATGGGCCATAACTTATTAAGTGTAGCAAAAATCAATTATCAATGCTATACTTCTTCAACATAATTAATATTATTATGGCTTATAAACCAAAAGTAATTAGGGATAAATGTATTGGCGCCGCGCCCTGCGTTGCCATCGCGCCAGAGGTGTTTGACTTGGATGAGGAAAACATCGCGGTAATTAAAAAGTATAAAGACGTTGATGACCAAACTATCTTAATGGCCGCTAAATCTTGCCCAACTCAAGCAATCGTCGTTGAAGACGAAAAAGGCAAACAAATCTTTCCTTAACCAATATATAATCTGGCCAACTTTAAACCAACTATGGTCAACACCGTATAGCGAATGGTTTTATCAATTAATTCAGTTTGACTGACTTCTAAATCCCGATTAAACCATTTTTTGACTAAATACTGCAGATAATTTTGATCTTTTTTTAGCCCACCAAAAAAACGTTGATTTTCAGTTAGCAGACAGCCGGAAAAAAAATGAACTTGGGCTTTTTGCAAAATGGCAAATAAGATTATAATAAACGGTGGCAATAATATAGCCGCTGGTATTGAGATGGCTAAAGAACTGGCATGGGCTCTATCTATTAAACGAGCCGGAAAACTTAGCTGTGTCATAGTATGAATAAAATAAACAACTTCTTTGATTCTATTATAAAGGATAAGAATCCGTTTGTCAGATTTTTCAAAATATTAATATACCTTTTTATTTATTTACCCATTACTATTGTATACATCATTGTTAACGAAGTTGCCGTTCTGCCCATCAATCTCATAGCTAAATTTTGTAAAATTATAAAATCCCGGAACTAGCCGGGAATTACGCTTTTTCCTTGCTCGGGGCCAGGGAATCGAACCCCGATTGCCTGGACCAAAACCAGGTGTCCTACCGTTAGACGAGCCCCGAATAAATGGATATCGCGAAAATTTTAACTTATCGGGGCGCCTTTGTCAATCAGATTTGTAAATAACGGTTGACCGCGACGCTACTGCTGATGGTGTTTAAAAATATTACAACTAATAGTTCTAAGCCAAAAACTTGCCAGAAATTATTGGCGAAAAATCCAATCAAATCAATATTTGTGCCGACAAAAAAATTGGTTAAATACGGCTGAATGCCCTGCAAAATAGGGTAAAGCAATATCACCGTTAAAACCATCGCCACAAACGCATAGATAATACCTTCAACAATAAACGGACTGCGAATAAAATGGTTGGAAGCGCCAACCAACTTCATAATCGAAACTTCTTCCCGATGCGTGTAAATAGCCACCCGGATAGTATTGAAAACAATTAGCAAGGCGATAATTGTAAAAGTAGCCGTTAAACCAATTCCAACTTTCTGAATATTTTGGGAAATAATTTGCACTCGATTAATGTACCCCCTATGGGTTTCAAAATTTTTATCTATTATCCAGTTTTTATATTTTGAATTATCAAGCACCGCGATTATGCTCTCGTAATCAGTCAACTTTTTACCGGTGACATTTAAAGTTGCGCTGATAGGATTTTCTTCTAACTCGGCGAGCGATTCAATTATGCTTGGATTATCAATGTTTTGGAGGCGAAACTCAGCCAAGTTTTCGGCGGCCGATTTATATTTTATAGCCTCTACTTGCGACAATGATTTGAGATAAGATTCAACTTCTTTTATTTGTATTTCTTCAATGCCGGGCTGAAAATAAACACTTATATCAATTTTTTCTTGGACGGCGGTGACAATTTCTTGGGTTACTAAATTTAAAATAACAATCGCATTAACTGATATCAAGGTTAAAATAATAATAAAAATAGTGGCGATCGATAACCAAATATTCCGCCAAAAACTTTGGCCGGCAAATTTAATGACTCTGTAAGTATCTAAAAGTAACATATTAAATATTATAGCGGCCGACTTTTTGATCTGACACTATCTTCCCGTCACTTAAAGTAATGACGCGCCGCTTAACCGAATTTACAATTTTTGGATCGTGACTGACCAAAACAACAGTAGTGCCAAACTCGTTAATTTTTAAAAGTAATCTTATAATGTCGTCCGTATTTTTATAGTCTAAATTGCCGGTTGGCTCATCTGCCAATAAAACCTTAGGGCGGTGCACTAAAGCGCGCGCAATGGCTACTCTTTGCTGTTCCCCGCCTGACAATTGGACTGGATAGCGATCTTCTTTGCCTTGGAGCCCAACGATTGATAATACTTGTGGCGTGACTTCTTGAATTCTTTTGGGCCCAGCTCCCGAGACCTGCAGAGCAAAAGCAATATTCTCTTCAACAGTTTTTCGCTCAAGTAATTTGAAGTCTTGGAAAATGACGCCTATTTGCCGGCGTAAAATTGGCAGTGCGCTTTTTTTTATCCTAGTAATATCCCAGCCTCCGATTTCGATACGGCCCCGAGTAGCGCGAATTTCACCGGTTAGTAGGCGAATGACAGTAGTTTTGCCTGATCCGCTTTGCCCAACGATTGAAACAAATTCTCCTGGCTTAACATGAAAGCTGGCTGTGTCTAGGGCGACGGTACTTGGCGGAAACACTTTAGTAACGTCTTTAAATTTTATCATAATTTGATTTCTTGGCTAAAATCGTTTATTCTAGGGCTGTGCGCGGGAGTAGTATAATGGCAGTACACTAGCTTCCCAAGCTAGGAGCGCGGGTTCGATTCCCGTCTTCCGCTCCATTCAGCCAGGATAGCTCAGCTGGTAGAGCAGTCCCTTCGTAAGGGAAAGGTCGCGGGTTCAAGTCCCGCTCCTGGCTCATTAATTGGCATTAAAGCCTTGTTCAATATTAGCTTTAGCCAAAGTTGCCTGAACCACATCTTCAACATTTGGGTATGCGAATAAAATGTGGCGCACGGCGACTTGATCTCTTTGTCCGCTAGCATCTACAGTTTCGTCATATAGTAAAATTAAATGCAAGCCAAACTCCGTGGCGATTGGTTCGCCAACTTGGTTAAGCGGTGCAGAAAAGATATATTGATCAAACTCAGGGACTGTTAAGCCGGGCGCAACCATCCCTAAATCGCCCTGGTTTTGAACCACGGAAGGATCATCACTATATTTTAAGGCCGCGTCAATAAAAGTAATTGCCCCCTTATCAAGGCCGGCCTTGATTTGTAGAGCTCTTTGCTCTAATTCACTTTTCGCGATAATTGATAGTTGGTCATGCAGTTTGTCTTCTGCTAAAACATTAACTAACACATTATTCTTAAAATCTTCTAGTGTCCAGTTGTATGTGCTCAACAAAGATTCAGCAAATATTTCTTCACCTCCTGATTCGGCAGAAATTTGATCCAAGCTTTCTTGAAGTTCTCGTTCGGTAACTGTAATGGAATAATAATCACTTAACTTCTGAATTACAGCGTCTCGAGTTATTTTATTAACCGCCAAATTCGCAATTTCTGCCGGATTACTTTGCAGTTGTGAAGCCAAAGGGTCGTTTAACTGGTTATCACCATAATAGGTCAAGGCGTTGAAATTAAAATCATAATCTTTTTGGCTCAAAACTAAATCAAAAGCCGGTAAAGATAGAGTCTCAACTAACAACGGGAAATTTGGTTCTATCCATTGGCGGCTGCGATTAAATAGCCAGGCTGACGCAGCTCCCGCAACTGCTAAAAGTATGATAATCAACACCACCCGTTTGCGTTTCGACTTTGGCGCCGGCAACATTTTAATTGGAGAAGCAGGTTGTTGACTCCGGGTGGCTATGACTTCGCTTGGTAAATCCTTCCTAATCTCAGAAGCCAGCCGAGGTTTATTGAGCCGATTAGATTTTGATGCAATTTCGGCTTTGGCCGCAGCTTTTGATTTTGACGTCTTGGCCAAATTAGCTTTTTTTTGCGTTTTACTTTTTTTCTTAGCTGTCGCCACATAATTTAAAACATCTTTCCTTAGTTGCTCAACATTATTCTCCTCGTTTTTTTGTATCGGTTTTGATTTTGCCATTTAGTTGGGAAATAAATAATTAAACCATTTAAATAAGTTGTTTTTAGGCTTTTTATTGACGGCGATCGATTCACTATAGCTATTAATTGGCATTCTATCAGCAATATCTGGATCTTTATAGTTTAATATCACAATCGATTCGCCGGGCTTTTGTAGCCCTAATTCAAGTCTGGCTTTTTGTTCTAAATACGCTTGACTGTCAAAATATTTCACTAATTCATTAAGCTCTAGTTCACGCTGGCCCAATTCATCAATGTCAATTTCTAGCGAATTAATTTCTCTGTTAATATCATTATTCTTTCGCGCTAAACCATACAAAGAGGCCCCTACTAAAATGAGCACTATAATTTCGGCGCCAATAATAACTTTCTTTTTAAGCTTAAACAAACGCATTCTAATGTCAGTAACCGTAATATTATACTACAAAATACAATAAAAATAAATCAGGCGGCTCTAAGACGCTTAGCAAATGTTAAGTTGGGCTTGTGGAAAATGTGCTTAACTAATTCAATTAAAGAAATTTTAATTGCCGCCAATGCCAGTATGGGTAGCCATTCCCAACTTAATGGGACTGTGCTAAAGACTTTTTGCAAAAACGGCACATAAATAGGTAAAAGTTGGAGAAAGAAACCGGCGATAACCGAATAATTCAAAATTCGGTTATTGAAAAGAGGGGATTTATAAAATGGTTTTTTCATGGTTCTAATGCTGTAAACATAAAATAATGAGTCAATGCCAAGTGATGCGAAAATGATGGTGCGGATGTGATCAATCGTAAAATTCAACGCGAAAGCATCTTTTATAAGTAAGAAAAATAATGTCAGCAATATTATGTCAACTATAATAGCAACTAAAAAAATAATGAATTTCATTTCACGATCAAAAATCCCTTTTTGCGGTTTGCGAGGAGGTTCTTCTTTTACCCCCTCTTCGCCAGGTTCAAATGTAAGCGACACGCCTGGCAAACCATCAGTAATTAAATTGATCCATAAAATTTGCACAGCTGTCACAGGCAGGGGTAGCCCAAAAAGGAGTGCGCCAGTAACTAAAATTACTTCTGAAAAGCTATCAGTTAAAAGATATAAAATAATTTTTTTAATGTTTTCAAAAATCTTACGTCCTTGCCAAATCGCGTCAGTGATTGTTTTAAAATTATTATCAAGTAAAATGATATCAGCTGACTCTTTAGCCACTTCGGTGCCTGATCCAACTACAATACCGACATTAGCTTTTTTGACTGCCGGCGAATCATTAATGCCGTCACCGGTCATCGCCACAACTTCGCCCAACGACTGCCACGCCTCAACAATGCGAATTTTATGCCTCGGTTCGGTCCGTGCGTAAATTAAAATATCCTTCACTTTTTGGTTAAACTCTCTATCTGATAATTTATCCAGTTCAGAACCGACTAAAATGTTATCTTTGGTTACCTTAAACCCCAGCTCAGAGACTATAGCTTTAGCTGTTAAGGGGTGGTCGCCGGTAATAATGACTGTTTTGATGCCCGCTTTTTGAGTCAATTTGATAGTGTCCTTAACTTCCGGCCGTAGCGGATCCTTTAAGGCGACTAACCCCGTGAACACCAGACCGCTTAGATTCTCGCTTAATCCACCTTGAACATTTTTCTTGTAAGCGCAGGCGAGCAACCGCAAACCCGAAGCGGTTGCTTTTTCATAAGTCAATTTTATAGTTTTAACTGATTCTCTATCCAATTCTACCTCTTTATTGCCAAACAAGGCCTTAGAACAAAAAGACAGTACTTTTTCCGGCGCCCCCTTGACGTATACAGTTTGAGTGCTATTGCCGTTTAAAGTAGCCATAAATTTTTCCTCAGAAGTAAACGGAACCTCATCCACGCGAGGAAACTCTTTTTCCAACTTGCTTTTCTCGACATCTAGGTTTAAACCAGCGTCAATTAAGGCAACTTCCGTAGGCATTCCGACAATGGTAGGGGATTTTAAGGGGTCGTCTTGATGCGTGACTATCGCGTTATTGCACAACACGCCTGTTTTTATTATATGATGAGCGGCCTCGTCAAACTCTTTTTTATCGGCCAATTTAAACTTGTTTGGTGCGGAGGCATTACGAAAAGTATAAAGTTGGTCAACTTTCATCTTGCCTAATGTTAATGTGCCTGTTTTATCAGTACAAATCACTGACACAGCCCCAATTGTCTCAACCGCAAGCATTTTACGCACTAATGCTTTCTTTTTTAATATTGCCTGCAACCCAAGCGCCAATACGACCGTGACTGAGACCAACAGACCTTCAGGTATTGCGGCAACGGCAATTGCCACTGCTAAATTAAAAATGCCTTCTTCTCCAGTGGCATGGTTTGGGAAAACGCTAAAGCCCCTAAAAAGGCCTATCACTAAAATTGTCAGCGCAATAATTAAAACTGCTAAGCTAATTTGACGGCTGAATCTTAAAAGATTTTTTTGCAGCGGAGTTTTTTCTTCCTTAGTATGCTTGATAAGTTTTGTGATCTTGCCGATTTCAGTATTCACGCCAGTATGGGTAATAACCGCCTTGCCCCGACCGTAACTGACTACCGTGCCCATATAAACCATATTTTCTCTCTCGGCTAATTCTACACCCTGATCGATTTTCTTGGTCGATTTGTCAGACGGTGATGATTCCCCGGTTAACATGGATTCTACGAGTTGTAAATTTTGTGATTCAATCACTCGTGCATCAGCGCCAACTCGATCACCAGCTTCTAATATCACGACATCACCAGGCACAAGTTCCGCCGTGTCTAACTTAACCGGCTCATTATCCCTGATAACCAATGCTTCTGGATGAATTAATTTGCGCAGTTGAGTTATCGCCCGGTTAGCCTTATTCTCTTGGATATAACCAACTAGTGTATTTACTATCAAGGCTAAAGCAATAACACTGAAATCCGTCAACTCTCTAAGATATAAAGAAACCAAAGCCGCAAAAAGCAAAACATACACCAACGGGCTTGTAAATTGAGAAATCAAAATTTTGAACCGTGAAAGCGGTTTTGCGGACGGTAATTTATTTTTACCGTATTTTTTTTGGCGAAGCTCAACTTGCTTTTGACTTAAGCCCTGATCAGTTGTTTCTAGCTTAGCTAAAACTTGGTGGGTTGATAAATTATGCCAAACTACTTCATGCATGCAGTTTAGTATATCAAAGTTACCCTATTGTTGCCATTTACGAAACTTTTTGATATAGTATGGGGGTTCAAAATCATGCTTGAGCGAGATAAATGGCAGTCAATGCCTGAAAGGGTCGTTAGCTCAGTTGGTAGAGCAGCAGCCTTTTAAGCTGATGGTCGCAGGTTCGAATCCTGCACGACCCACCATAGGATATGAAATCTAAAGGTAAAATTTACATTATTACTGTTTTAATTTTAGCTGGTGGCTTTTTGCTTTCAGCCTTTGATTTCCCGTCCATCTTCAATTTCATCCCGGGCCTGCCTCAATCTGATTTTCGGTTGGGTTTAGATCTCCAAGGAGGAGCGAGGTTAATTTATCAAGCCGACATCACACAAATTGGCTCGAACGACCCGTCCGACGCTGTCGAGGGCGTTAGGGATGTAATTGAGCGGCGCGTTAATGCCTTTGGGGTGTCCGAACCATTAGTTCAAACTAATCAGTCCGGAAATGACTGGCGAGTGACCGTAGAATTAGCTGGGGTTGACGATATCGATGCGGCCATTGCCATGATCGGCGAAACTCCGCTACTGGAGTTTAAAGAAGCTAAAACTGTGACGCCTGAAAACGAAGCTGGTAAAGAAGACGACCAACGAACTGCAGAAATTTTGGAAATTAAAAACCGGGCTCAAAACGTGCTCAATCAAGTTTTAGAAAACCCCGAGAATTTCGAACAGCTGGCCGCTGAAAACTCTGAAGACTTATCTAATAAAGATCAAGGTGGCGATCTTGGCTATGTTCAGCGCGGCCTTTTAGTGCCGGCTTTTGAAGAGGTAATATTTGACAAACTTGCAATCGATGAGATTTACCCCGAGCTTGTCCAAACTCCATTTGGTTTCCACATTATTAAAAAAACCGGCGAGCAAGAAGGAGCCACTGAGACTGGGGAAACAGCGCTCGAGGTTAGGTCAAGCCATATTTTATTTACTACACCCCAAGCAGATAACACTGGGATTGATTGGCAAAATACCGGTTTGACCGGCGAATATTTATCTCGCGCGCGAGTAGAGTTTGATAACCTGACCGGCATTGCTCAAGTCGGAGTTGAATTTAATTCAGAGGGATCTAAATTATTCCAAGACATAACCTCTCGCAACATCGGAAAGCAAGTCGGGATATTTCTTGATGGACAGTTGATTAGCGCACCGACTGTGCAAGATGAAATTGCTGGGGGACAAGCCGTGATTACCGGGAATTTCAGCATTGATGAAGCTCAAACTTTAGCCCGTAGGCTAAATGCCGGAGCGTTGCCGGTACCAATTGAGCTAATCTCACAACAGCGCGTGGGGGCAAGCTTGGGACAAACATCAGTCGACAAAAGCTTAGAGGCCGCAGTTTTAGGCTTTGTATTGGTGTTGATATTTATGATTTTGACTTACCGCTTGCCTGGATTAATCGCCGCAGTTTCATTGCTAATCTATGGCGCTATTATGCTGGCCTTGTTTAAAATAATTCCAGTTACTTTGACGCTTTCTGGAATCGCTGGATTTATTTTATCATTAGGCATGGCAGTAGACGCTAATGTTTTGGTGTACGAAAGGCTAAAAGAAGAATTAAAATTGAAAAAATCAATCCATGGCGCAATTAAAGACGCTTTTACCAGGGCCTGGCCCGCAATTTTTGACGGCAATTTATCTACACTTCTGACCTGTATTATTTTAATGAGCTTTTCTACGAGCCTAGTGAAGGGTTTTGCGATTACTTTGTCGATTGGTATTATTGTATCGGTATTTTCAGCCTTAGTGGTTTCTCGGTACCTGCTCTACTTAATTGGCTTTTGGGTAAAAAACAATTTATGGTTGTATGGGGTTAGCGCTAAAAAAATATATTTGCGTGATGATTAAAATAATTAAGCATAAAATAATTTGGTTTATAATTTCTGGCGGGCTAGTAGTAGTCGCAATTGTCGCATTGGCTACTTGGCAACTTAATTTGGGCGTTGATTTTGTGGGTGGGAATTTAGTTGATTTACAATTTACTCAAGACCGTCCAGCGCCAGGAGAAATAACTAGCCGAATTGAAGCGCAGGGCTTTACTAGTGTCGCCGTTCAACCGGTTGAAGAAAATAGTTTATCAATTAAAACACGAGAATCCGGAGAAGCCGCCCACCAAGAATTAATAAGTTTTATCCGTGATAATTATGACAGTGAGGTGGTGGAGCTTAGGCTGGATTCTATAGGGCCAAGTATTGGCCAAGAGCTTAAAACCAAAACAGCCTATGCCTTAGCCATCGCCGTTTTAGCAATTGTCATTTATATTGCTTGGGCCTTCAGAAAAGTCAGCGAGCCCGTCGCCTCGTGGAAATATGGCATTATTGCTATCGTCGCTGTGGCCCACGATATCATTATTACTTTGGGGATTTTCTCGGTGCTTGGTAATTTTTATGGGATTGAAATTACAGCGCCATTTATTGCCGCCGCATTAACAATTTTAGGTTACTCAGTAAATGACACCATCGTAGTTTTCGACCGGATCCGGGAAAACTTAGCCGCTAAACATAAATTCATGGAGTTTGAGCCGATTGTTGAAAATAGCGTTAGGGAAGTAATCATCCGTTCTATTAACACCTCGGCGACCACCATGCTGGCGCTTCTCGCGATTTTGATTTTTGGAGGATCAACAACCCGTGATTTCGTTTTAGCTTTAATTATTGGAGTTGCAATTGGAACTTATTCCTCTATCTTTTTAGCCAGCCCACTGCTTGTTCTCATTGGCAAAAAGCGAAAGTAGCCAAGTTTTAAATCAATAATTATTTCGAAAGTTAAACTTGACTAATTTTAGCTTTTGTGATATATTAAAGTTTATTAAAGCAAATTACGCTAAAATAAGCTATATTTTCATATGCCTGGAGATAATTCAATCTTCGACAAAATTATCGCGAGCCAAAAGCTTCAGGAAGCTTCGCAGTTTAATCCAGCGGAGTTTCTTAATAATTTACTTAAAAATTTAAACTCCAAAGAAAGAGAAATTATTACCCGCCGCTATGGGCTAGACACTCAACCCAGGCAAACTTTAGAAGAAATTGGTAAGGCCTATAGCATTACTCGTGAAAGGATCCGCCAAATTCAATCATTGAGTATTAAAAAGCTTAAAGAGCTGGATAATTTTTTAGCTGAGATGGAAGACATACGCCACCTAGTTACCGCCACTTTAAAGGAACACGGCGGTATTATGGAGCACGGCCATTTAGTTGACAGTTTATTAAACTACTCTGAAAACCATGACACTAACCGGCTAGCTACTAGTTTTATTTTAAACCAGTTATTAGACGATGTTGATTTGGTTAGGCCTAACTCAAAAATTAAAGAAGCTTGGAAGTTAACCGATGTTAAAACTGAATACGTTCATGAGATACTTGATGAGGTGATTGATGTGTTAAAAGCTGAAAAAGAACTCTTAAAATTTAACACTTTATTGGAAAAAATTAAAACTCGTGAAAAATTTAACGAGCGAATCAATAAAGTCTTGCCAACTCATTTAAACTCCGAGGGGCAAGACATTAACAAGATTTTACAAGCTTATTTAACACTCAGCCAAAAAATTGATAACAACATCCTGGATCAATGGGGTTTGGTGGATTGGCCGACAGTTAAGCCAAAGCGGATGTCAGACAAAATTTATTTAATCTTTAGGCAGACTGAAAAGCCGTTGCACTTCGTCAAAATAGCCGATATTATTAACCAAGCTAAATTTGATCAAAAAATTGCCCGGCCCGCCACTATCCATAACGAATTAATTTTAGATGACCGTTTTATTTTAGTCGGCCGGGGTATTTATGCTTTGTCTGAATGGGGATATAAAACCGGTACTGTAGCCGATGTTATAGTTGATATTCTAAAAAATTCAGATTCGCCAATGTCTAAGGAAAAAATTACTGACACGGTTTTGAAGCAAAGAATGGTCAAAAAGAGCACTATTTATTTAGCCTTAACTGATAAATCTAAATTTACTAAAGATCAAAATGGTTTGTATTCGCTTGTAACCTAAAAAATAAAAATAAAATTTAAGCCCATGCCTAGTTTAGTTGACGCAATCAATCAAGGGCCGGCAGGTTTATTCTCGCTGGTATGGTGGTTTTTTACCCAGAGTTTTGGCTGGGTTATTTTATTTATTGGATTTGACGTGATGATCGTATGGATGTACTTGCTTTGGATTCGTAACATGGCACGCAAGCATAAAAATTATATTCTACTCGCGGTGGATGTGCCGCTTGAAAATGAACAAAATCCCAAAGCGATCGAGAATTTATTTCAACATTTCACCGGCGCGCATCAAACTTTCGGTATTTACGATAAATGGTGGAGCGGCGAGGTCCATGATTCTTTTAGCTTAGAAATTGTGAGTATCGGCGGATACATTCAATTTGTCATCTATACCCGTGATATTTATCGCGATTTAATTGAATCAGTGTTTTACGCTCAATATCCGGACGCCAGAATCACCGAAATTGAAGACTACACTAAGAAATGGAACATTCGTTTTCCTAGCGACCAATACGATATGTGGGGGACTGAGATCGTCATGAAAAAGCCCCAATACTACCCGATAAAAACTTTTGAAGATTTCATTGATAAAGCCAGCAATGAATTCAAGGATCCGATGGCCTCAATGTTGGAAGGGTTAAGCAAAATTGGTCCGGGTGAAGAAATATGGATTCAATTAGTCATCACGCCCGCTGATAACGATTGGGGCGAGGACGCAGAAAGCCTAATTCAGAAATTAATCGGTGGCAAAGCTCATTCAAAATCTAGCTTCCTCGACATTTTAATATTTAAACCGATTCAGTTCCTCTCATCAATTATTTCAGAAGGGTTAAATCCGGCAGCCGCTACGTCAACCTCGAAAAGAGGTGACGACGCACCAAATAAAATACTTTATCTCACCCCCGGCCAAACCGATACAGTTGCGGCGATTGAAAGAAAAATCGGTAAATTAGGGTTTCATACCAGAATTAGAACTGTATATGTGGCCCCAAAACAATCATTCAAAAGAAAGTTAGGCCTGAAAGTAATTTACGGTAGCTTTAAACAATTTAATAGCCTGAGTCTAAATGCCTTGAAGTTAAATAGCCGAACTTATCCCGGTGGCTTGGTTTGGTTTGCTGACTGGCGCGAAAATTGGCGCCGTAATTTAATTTTTAGCGAATTTAAAGACCGCGGACACTCTTTAAATCCTGGAGAATATGGTAAAATTATGAGCAGTGAAGAATTGGCCTCAATTTACCATTTTCCAGTTAAGGAGGTCAAAGCTCCGCAACTCAAAACTATTGAATCCAGGCGAGCCGAACCGCCGATTGAACTTCCGACAAGCATTTTTGCCGAAACTCAAGCTTCTCCAGCGGAAAAATCCGCTTCAACCGAAGAAATGGCCCAGCCAGAAGACGCTGGTCCACCAGAAAATTTACCTGTTGTCTAATTTATGGAAACCTCAAGCCCAGTGGTTATTTTAGGTGAAACTAATTTTCGCAACCAAAAAAGAAAGTTTGGCATTAAAGTCGATGACCGGCGTCGGCATACTTACCTTATCGGAAAAACCGGCATGGGAAAATCAACTGTTATTGAAAACATGGTCATTCAAGACATCCAAAATGGCCACGGCGTATGCTTGGTTGATCCGCACGGCGATGCCGCGGAAAATGTTTTACGCTACATCCCCTCCAGCCGAATTAATGACGTGATTTATTTTAACCCCGCTGACGCTAATTATCCGATGGCCTTTAACGTTATGGAAGTTGAGCATGACAGCCATAAACATTTAATCGCTTCTGGTCTGGTTGGGGTTTTTAAAAAGTTATGGGCTGATTCTTGGGGGCCACGTTTGGAGTATTTATTGCGCAACGCCATTTTAGCTCTGCTCGACTACCCCGGCGCCACTTTGCTGGGTGTCCCACGCCTATTTATTGATAAGGAATACCAAAAAAAGGTCGTCGCTAAAATCCAAGACCCGGTGGTTAAGGCATTTTGGACAGCTGAATATTCCCAGTACAATCAACAGTTCCAAGTTGAAGCAATTTCCCCAATCCAAAATAAAGTCGGCCAATTTTTGTCTATTTCCATGATCCGTAACATTATTGGCCAACCAAAATCAACCATTGATTTGCGAGAAGTAATGGACTCCCAAAAAATTCTTATTTTGAATTTATCCAAGGGGCGAATTGGAGAAGACGCTTCCGCTTTAATCGGAGCAATGATGATTACCAAGATCCAACTAGCCGCCATGAGCCGCGTCGACATACCTGAAGAGCAACGCAACGATTTTTATTTATACGTTGACGAATTTCAAAATTTTGCGACGGAAAGTTTTGCCGGCATTTTATCTGAAGCTAGAAAATACCGCTTAAACTTAATTTTAGCCC
>PEZZ01000015.1:17468-17909 GCA_002773845.1 Candidatus Buchananbacteria bacterium CG10_big_fil_rev_8_21_14_0_10_42_9 | reverse complement strand
AAAAATATTGAGCAAGCTGAGGAGTCTGATAAGCAATGTTATTTTTCATAACTGTAGCCTTTTTCTAAACTGAAAAGGAAAACCTTACTTGTACAAGTCCCAGTAGTCATCTGATTTCATGTGCTTTTCAACAAGCTCAACATCTTCAGGACTATCTACTGAAAATGATTTTATGTGTGGATAAGGCGCAATGTATTGCCGAAACGGCATATCAAGAATTCGGTTGCTATCACAGGATTCAAGTTTTTCGAGACGCGTTTCCGCATGATCGGTAAAGAGTTTGAGGTATTTCCAGCGAAATGCAAAAATTCCATAAATTCGTCGTGCCATAAGCTCTGGAGAAAAAGCTCCCTTATAATAAGGCACGGGTGAGCGAGAGGTGTAGAGAACTTCCCCCTCATCATTATGAATGATCTTAACCGTATCTGGATTGCGCCATAT
>PEZZ01000015.1:0-17307 GCA_002773845.1 Candidatus Buchananbacteria bacterium CG10_big_fil_rev_8_21_14_0_10_42_9 | reverse complement strand
TGAATAAAATAGCTTGATCAATGGAAGCAAAAAACTTTTTAACATCGCACTTTAATACCCAAACTGTTTTAGTGTGATTTTTTGATACGCTATATGAGTAAGATCTAAATTGATTAAGCGCCTTATGTGTGCCTTTATTTTTCCGGCAGGAATACGAATCAGCAATAAAGGTTTTATCAAAAAACGGATACAATACTCTGTAAATTGTGTGGTGTAATAGTCTATCCCTAACGCTGGCTTTATGGATATTTCGTGGCTTTGGGTCAGAGATATTAAATGCATGATAGGCTGAATGTTTATAGGTTTTATTAACTAAGTCATGATGCAGCGCTAAAATATTTTCCATCAAATGCAACTCAAACTGCTGAATATCTTTGCGTGAACGCTTGCCTTTTAAAAACTCTTTCCAAGCATCAAGTAAATTATCTACAGAAATGATATAATCATAGTTATTAACAAATTTAATTTTACCCATATGTCCTATTTTACCCCCCCCCAACAATTTTGCCAGTGTTAGCCAGGGCTAAACTTGCCTATAAACAATGGGTGATTTTACATCGCAATTTTCCCAGGACCGAACGTTATGGCATGGGAACAAAGATAGATATTTTATTGCTTGAACTCTTGGACCTCTTAAGAAAAGCCGCCTACGTGCAACGAGATCAAAAAATTAAGCTGCTTGAAAGCGCATTAGACAAAATTGATTCTCTACGTTTTTTTATCCAACTATCTTGGGAATTACAAGCAATATCCAATAAACAATTTAATAACTTGGGCGGAACAATTGAAGAAATTGGGAAGATGCTTGGCGGGTGGAAAAAAAGTATTATAACAAAAACTTCCGCTATACGATAAAAGCGGAAGAAAGAAAGTAGTTGCGGGAGAGCACCTGATTGCCAGCGTTCCCCTCGTTAGGGTTCTCAAACGAATTGGCGTTGACATTCCAGTAGCCGTTAGCGGCGTTCCAGTTGGCATTCACGGCCCAGATTATTGTACACTGTGCCATCCGTTCCACTGTCCTGTGAAGCTTATGCGATCTTAGGGCTGTATCGTATTTGGGATCTTAAAATCCACCAGCACAATGCACCGACTCTTTTCTTTTTTTGGAAATATACACCATCTCTTACTAAAGGCATACCCATAGCAATTCGCTCGTGCATATCTCCAAGGCGCTCTATGAAAGCCGTAACCGTCATAGTAAGCTATCCTTAAATTCATTGTGTCACATTTTTGAAAAATAATACAGGCCCTTGATCCACTTTTCTCAAAGTTTCACAAGGGCCATAGGCCTCAAACGAAAGTCTCAAAGAGACAAATGATCTTATTCAGAGTCGCGGGAGAGCACCCGAAGGCCAGCGCCCCCCCCGCCAGGGTCCACAAACGAATTGGCGCTGACACCCCAGCCGCCAGCGGCGCCCCAGCCGGCATCCACGGCCCAGAGGTTGCCGTCGGTTCCACGAATATACGCGATATTCGCGTAACCGTTGACCAGCAAGACGCCTTCCTGGCCTTGGGACTGCGCTTTGATCAGCTCAAACAGGTACGCGAGCTGGATCTCGGCAGCGGCGCCAAGCTCTGCCATAATCAGTTTGTCCGTAGACGACCGTTTCAACTGATGCACGGCGATGCTTGCCGGGAGAACATTCTTCTCGACCTTATTCAAAAATAGCTGGTCGAAGTTGTTGTCGGTCCAGCCGACGTTCGCCCTCGCCAGGTGATCTTTAGCGCAGAATTGCTCCGCGCCGTTGACCGACGCCGTTACAACTGGCGTGAGGAACGGTACGGCCTTGAGGGCTAATTCGCCCGCATTGACCTGCCTTATCATCTCACGGGGATCGTCTGTTGCGACTTGCCCCATTAGAGTTTTGATAAAGGCATTAATCTCTCCCAATTCAGACCAAACACCCATGATGAAAAACTCTGGCTTGCTCATAACTCAACTTCCTGGGCTACATTGCCCGGTTGCCATTTTGCCGCTACTCCGCGGCAGGAACTAAGGCCGCCCATTGCAGCCATAGCCAGAAACTACTTTCTTTTTGTCATTCCGAACTCCACGCGAGACCACGTCAGACGTGGCGAGGCCGCATGGCTTCGTGTTTCGGAATCTCATGAGATCCTGAAACCCGCCCGACCGAATGCTTCGGCCATTCAGGCGCGGTAAATTCAGGATGACAAGAAAGTGGCTTGTGGCTATGGCCACAGTATTTTTTATTAAAGAACGAATATTACAATATGTCACAAATGGATATTTTTGTCAACCGATTTTATCAAAATTTAATCAAAAATAACAATAAATATAGATTAAATTAAACAAAAAACCGTTTAATTACGGTCTTTGCCAAGTCAAACGAGTCGTAAAATTTTTTGCAATTCTTCCAAGCCTTTTTTAACGTCAAATTTTTCTTTTTTGGTTGGCATACTATTTTCGTGTCATCCTGAGTGAAACGAAGGATCTCTTTTTAAATTTACCTGAGATTCTTCGCTACGACCAGTCAAACTGGTCTTAGCTCAGAATGACAATTAAGGTTTAATAATCTTTACCGTTGAACTCGCTTCGCCTTTGTAAAATTTAGTATCTATCTCATCGCCTGGCTTCAAGATTGCTACATCGCGAACCACTTGCCCATTCTTTGTAACATAACTGTAGCCGCGTTTCAAGGTATTTTGCGGATTGACTGCCGACAAGTACTTTTCAATGGAGGTAAGCGAATCGGCAGCCGAATTGAGCGCTAAGGCAGTGCGCTCTCGCATTCGCTGCCAACCATCCTCCACGATTTGCACCAAGCGGCCGAGCATAAAACTGCCGCGTTCAGCAAGGCGCGTTTGCCAATTTATTAAATTAGTTTTTAGCCCTTCTAAATTATTTTCAAAAATATCAAGGATTGAACTTTCCAGCTCGGGCAACTTTTCAGTCAGCGGCGCCCAGGATTGATTAAGTATATGCGCAACCGCCGTTGGCGTTGAAGCCTCAGCATCAGCGGTTAAACTCGCTATGGGCACATCAACGTCATGGCCAATGCCAGCAATAACAGGGATGCGCGATTGAAAAATAGCCTTTGCTACATCTTCATTATTAAAAGCCTGCAAACTTTCTAAGCTACCGCCGCCGCGAATAATGACTAATACATCCACACGCTTGGCTTGCGTGTTAAAAAACTTTATCCCGTCAATTACTTGGCGCACGGCATGCGGGCCTTCTACACGGGAATCGTAAAAATAAAGCTGAAAACCGCGCGGCTCTAAATTTTTCATTAAGTCGTGAATTACCACACCGCTTTTAGAACTAATCACGCCAATGCGATGAACGAAATTTGGCACGGGCAATTTTGTTTCCGGATTAAAGTAACCGGCGGCTTCTAATTTCTTTTTTAATTTCTCATACGCCTTTTTCAACTCGCCTTCAGCGCCGAGCACTTGCAACGCTTCGGTGCGAAATGAAAATGAACCGTATTTCGCGCTCACCGTTGAATAACCAGTTACCACAATTTCCATGCCGTCCTCTAAATCAACGCCGATGGCATTGATGACATTACGCGGAATGGCGCATGTCATGGAAGCTTCAGCTTCGTCTTTGATAGACACGTACCAATAGTAATCATATTTTTTAACTTGCGTGATTTCGCCTTTCACAATCGCTACTTGCGATTCTAGCACCGCATTAATTTGACCTAAAAATTCGCTAACTGACAAAGGCTTATTGGGGTCATCTTCATACGCCTCTTCTATGTCCCCTCCGCTTAAAAAATCGTCGAGGGGGGTATTTGCAGTTTCGACTTTTTCTTTGGCAACATTCCCGGAAATAACTTCTTGAATAATTTGCAGCAATTGATGCCCATATTGCATCTGCTTTTTTTGTTTAATGCCTTTGATGTCTAGTAGGGCGGGAAATTCCGTTGGTTGTTTATCAGCTAAATCATGGATTGCCTGTTTGGACAGCACTAAATAAGGCTCAATGCCGCGGCGCTGGGCTTCGTCGCCTACCCATCTAGTGAGCCGTTTCACTAATTCAGCCGAGTGTTCGTTACTCATTTTTTTCTTTTTCTCTTTCAATTAATAACTTTTTCGCTGCATCTTTTACCATAAACGATGGTATTCCTTCAACGGTGGACTCCTCTTCTGTTGCCCCTGTTAAGGCCTCAAGTTCGTCGTTGCTTTTATTTGAAACCCAATTTTCGGCTCGTACTCTTGCCTGCTCAATTATTCTTTTAAAAGTTTCTTTCGCCAATGCAAAATCATCTCTCTCAAAAGCCAAAGCGGCTTGATACATATTATCAAGATGATTTTTTCTGTTCTGATCATCAATTTCATGAATAATATCTTCTATTTCATCTAAGGTCTGTGCGCTTTCAATCCGCTCGCTAAGCGAAGTTATAGTGACGGATTCTATTTCGTCTGGTTTAATTGATTTTGGTTCTCCTTTTTCTCTCATAATACAAATTATAGCACAGTCAGCTATTGGCTAAATAATTATTTAAGAGTAATATAAATATATATGAAAAATGCTGAAGAACTAAAAGAAAGCGCCCTGATTTTCTTGCAAAAACACTTTTTGGCGGTGGTGGCTACTGCCGATAATTCAGGCAAGCCGGAAGCGGCGGCAGTATTTTATGATATTGATGATGATTTTACTTTGCATTTTATGACTCGGGAAACTAGTCGTAAAGCTAAAAACATTTTTGATAACAAGAAGGTTGCTTTAGTTATAAATGACAACCAAGAACTAGTAACAGTCCAATTAGAAGGGGAGGCTGAGTTGGATAAAGAAGGTTTTATGCATCTAGCGGATAAATTAGCTCAAAAGCCAAGCTTGGAAAAATTAAACTTGCCAGTATTTAAACTTCCGGGATCAAACGTCATTACTTACAAAGTCAAACTTAATTGGCTGCGGATGCTTGATTGGAGCATGACTGAAGATTTAAAAATTGAAGATTACCGCGCGGCATTTAAGGAAACAGATTTATAAAACTCGCTTGACAATATTTTTTTACGTGCTATACTTTAGTTTAGTAAAGTACTTTAGTTAAATAAAGCGTTAAATTATGCCAAATTGGGACAATCAACAAACTAAAAATTTATTGCGCGCTATCCTGGCTTTAAAAAACGTTAACGAAGCCAAACGGTTTTTTCGTGATCTTCTAACGGAAAACGAACTTATTGAGTTTGCCAATCGCTGGCAAGCGGCGCAAATGCTGGAACAAAACGTGCCGTATTCCACAATTGAGAAAAAAACTGGATTAAGCTCAACTACAGTCGCGCGTGTTTCGCAGTGGTTAAATAAAGGCATGGGCGGTTATAAATTAATACTGAAACGTTTAAAATTAAACCATCATCACAACCAATCTCACTCTTTCGAGAGCGGCTTGTGGTGATTTTTAATTAAATAACCTTAACCCCTTCTCGAAAGAGAAGGGGTTTTTGTTTTCAAGCGAAAACGAAGTCAGCCTGATGGCTGATTCCAATCCGGGAACCCAAAACGAAGGAGAGCTGTAGTGAAAAAGTGCCCTAAGTGTGGTCATGAACTCATGGCCATCAATGAGAAGATTGTTTACCAAGGTCATTACATGCCCGCGGGCGGCGATCGCGAAATCTGGCACTGCAGCAACTGCAGGTACCAAGAACCCATGGAGTCAACCAAGTAACCAAGCCCACCCCACGACCACTAGGCCGGGAGGATAAAAAAGATGAAACGCAAGGCGCAAGTCCTCGTGATTGGGTCGGCGTTTGATGCGCTCAAACCCGATCCAATACAGTTGAAACTGGCAGAAGAAATCGGCTGGCTTGTAGCCAGGCGAGGTGGGTATTTGATGTACGGCGCGGAACCCGACGTTGATTCCTATCCGACAGTGGCAGCCCGGGCAGCGAAAAAAGCGGGCGGCATAACCGTTGCGTTTCCGCCTGGAAGCAGCATGAAACTGTATGACAACAATGCGGCTTCCATCATCTGCCCACTCTCGGTTGACCGCGGCGGTCCCCGCGAGGCGTTACTTTCACGCATGGCACACGCTGTCATCCTAATTCGGGGAGGCAGCGGCGGTGCGACCGAAGCGCTCGCAGCCTATCAGGGTCTCGTCCCGCTTATCTGCATGGCGGGCAGCGGCGGGTGGGCCGACCGTTTACTCGAACAGCCAATCGATGAAAGGGCAACCGGACGTGTTGTATTGGCAGCCAAAACCGCAGGGGAGGCGGTTCGTTTAGCGGGACTACCGCCTACGGACCGTTCACCTATGGGTCACTAGACGAACGCGCATCAATTGCCGGCCGGCTTGGGAAGTTTTACCAGGCCGGCTGGTTTTCTTGTATGTAAAAACCCCGCATGGGGGCGGGGTATTCCTCCTTTTTTAAAGGAGGTGTCCACCAGTGGTGGACGGAGGATTTACCAAATTTTGAAATTCCCCCTGACAATAGCAACATGTTGCGTCCGAGGACACAATATATTGTGTCCCTACAATAATTAAAAGGGAGAATTTATAACAACGGCGCAATAACGAGCGCAACCAAAGCCATGACGTTAATCAAGATGTTCAGTGACGGACCGGACGTGTCTTTAAACGGATCGCCAACGGTGTCGCCGGTAACTGCCGCCGCGTGCGTGGGCGTGCCTTTGCCGCCAGCATGCCCTGATTCAATATATTTTTTCGCGTTATCCCAAGCGCCGCCGGCATTCGCCATCATCACAGCCATTAAAAACCCACAGGCGATTGCTCCGGCAAGCATCGCAATCAGTGCTTCAGGGCCAAGGCCAAATCCAACAATAATTGGCATTGAAACGGCAATCAACCCGGGTGCTATCATTTGCTTTAAAGCGGCTGAAGTTGAAATATCAATGCAACGTTTATAATCCGGTTTAGCTGTTCGTTCCATAATCCCGGGAATTTCTTTAAATTGCCGGCGCACTTCTTGCACCATTTCCATGGCCGCCTTACCAACTGCTTTCATAGTTAAAGATGAAAAGAAAAATGGCAGCATCGCACCAACATATAACCCAACAATCAAACGGGGATTTATAAGAGAAGTATCTCCAAGCGTGCCCACCGTGCGTGAAAAGGCAAACATTAAAGAAAGGGCGGCTAGCGCGGCCGCGCCAATAGCAAAGCCTTTGCCGATCGCGGCTGTGGTATTGCCTAAAGCGTCTAATTCGTCGGTTCGTTCACGTACATTCTCGGGAAGTCCTGCCATCTCGGCTATGCCGCCGGCATTATCAGCCACCGGACCGTAAGCATCAATGGCTAAAGTAATGCCGAGTGTTGAAAGCATACCAACGGCGGCGAGCGAAATTCCGTAAATCCCGCTAATTAAAGAATCAAAACCATGCCCGAACCGAAAAGCAAGTAAAATTGTAGCCGACACAACCAAAACTGGCCCCACCGTGCTTTGCATACCAACGGAAAGCCCGGCGATAATATTAGTTGCGCCACCGGTTTCTGAAGCAGTCACAATGTCTTTGGTGGGTTTAAATTTTGAGGAAGTGTAATATTCAGCAATTTGGCCAATTAAAATACCGGCAACTAATCCAGTTAATATAGCGTAAAACAAATTAATGTCGCCCATTAGTTGAGTGGTTAAATAAAAAGCCGCGCCAATAACTAAAATAGAAGCGACATAAACACCAATGTTCAAAGCTTTGTGCAGCGAGCTTTCTTTTCTGACTCGAACAAAAAAACTGCCGACCACAGAAGCCACAATTCCGGAAGCGGCCAGCATCAATGGTAAAAGTAATGCTTCAGCTTTGCCGGTGTAAGCAAGCGCGCCTAACGTTAAAGCGGCAATTAAGGACCCAACATAGCTTTCGGTTAAATCCGCACCCATGCCAGACACATCTCCGACATTATCACCTACATTATCTGCGATTACTGCTGGATTGCGTGGATCATCTTCCGGGATATTTGACTCAACTTTGCCGACTAAATCCGCGCCAACGTCGGCGGCTTTGGTGTAAATGCCGCCGCCAACCCTAGCAAATAAAGCAATTGAAGAAGCGCCTAAGCCAAAACCATGAATCACATGCGGATCGTTAAAAATGTAATACAGAACGCTTACCCCAAGCAGCCCCAAGCCAGTCACAGATAAAGCCAGCACCGAACCAGACATAAAAGCTATCGGCAAAGCTTTGGCAATACTTTCGGTGGCCGCTTGGGAGGTTCGAACATTTGCCATAGTCGCCACCCGCATACCAATAAATCCAGCCAAACCCGAGCTAATCGCGCCATACACAAAAGCAATCGTTGTTTCTCCATCTAAAAAAACAAAAATTAGCGCGCCAACCACAATTACAAAAATGGCTAAGACTTTGTATTGCCGCCGCAGATAAGCGTTAGCGCCTTCAGAAATCGCTTGGGCGATTTCATTCATCGCGTCATTTCCGGTTGGTTGTTTTTTGATTCGTAAATAAAAAATTAGAACAAAAATTAAAGAGAACGCGGCACCAGCCAAAGGAAGAAATTGGGTGTAACTCATAGTAAAATATTATACATTAATATTTCATTAACGACTAGGTTAACTAAACTTCATTAACGGCGGTATCGTCAGTTTCAATTTCTGTAATCGTGGCTTCAGCTTTCGAATCAGTTTTATCCTTGGGCTTATCTTCAGCTAGGTCAGCTTGGAGTTCGGCTTTTGATTTTGATTCGCTTTTCTCTGGTTCAGACTTTTTTTCATTCGCCTCAATTTCGGGCGTATCTTCAGATTTGGATTCTTTTAGGTTTCCTGCTTTAGCCGGCTCGCCGCCCTCAGCCACGTCTTCAAATTCTTTTTTAACTACGCCCTCTTCAGTAATTTGTTCGCCTGAGCTTGAAACAATATCAATTTTCCAACCAGTCAGCTCAGAGGCTAAATGAACGTTTTGGCCAGACCTTCCAATAGCTAAAGACAATTGATCTTCTTCAACTTTTGCGACCGCGCTTTTTTCGTCTTCGTTTAACTCCACTTCGGTAACTTTAGCCGGCGCTAAAGCATTGGTAATATAAATAGCCGGGTCGTCGCTATATTCAACGATATCAATTTTTTCTCCCTTAAGTTCCGTAATAATTGTTCTCACGCGGGCACCCCGCTGGCCGATACATGAGCCAATCGGGTCAATATTTTCTTCTTCAGTAAATACCGACACCTTGGAACGAGATCCGGCATCACGGGCAATGCCTTTAATTTCTACTGAGCCCGAAGCAATCTCCGGAACTTCTGAGGCAAATAAATTTTTAACAATGTTAGTGTGGGCACGAGACAAAATAATTTCTGGGCCTTTAGTAGTTTTTTCAACACTCACCACGTATACTTTAATGTGATCCCCTGGCTTATAATGTTCAAAAGGAATTTGTTCGTCATTTGGCAAAACGCCGGTTACCCGACCCAAGTCAACTAATACCCGTCGGCCTTCTTGCCGCTGAACCGTGCCGACAATCATCTCATCTTCCTTGTCTTTAAATTCATCAAATAAAACTTCGCGTTCGGCTTCGCGTAATTTTTGGGTAATCACTTGTTTAGCTGTTTGGGCGGCCATGCGGCCAAATTCACCCGGGACTTCAAGTTCGGTCACAATTTCATCTCCAACTTTAGCGTCCTTTTTAACTTCTTTAGCGTCGGAGATTTGAAGGTCGGTTTTAGGATTAAATTTCTTTTCTTCTTCCGCCTCTTCGCCCACCATGTCACTTTCTTTTTTATCTGACTTATCTTCCGCTTTCTCCTCAATTTTTGCTATATCTTTTTTTATCGGCTTAGCAGGCTTTTTAGCTTCGGTTTGAGCTACCGCTTCGGCTTCAACTAATGCTTCTTCCGGCACATCCTCAACCACAGTTTTGACATCAAAAACTTTAATCTTGCCAGTATCAATATCAAAATCAACTTTGATGTTTTGCGTTTTATTTCCAAAGTCTTTGCGATATGCAGCGGCCAAGGCCGCTTCGATTGTTTCCAAAACCGATTCGTACGAAATGCCTTTTTCGTCGCAGATGTATTTCACGGCTTGAGCAATTTGTGATTCTGCCATAATGATGTGGTGTCATTCCGGACTTGATCCGGAATCTCTATTAGATAGAGATCCTGAAACAAGTTCAGGATGACAATTATTAGTTATCAAAAATGGTAGCCGCCATGGCTACCAATTCAGAATAATTCTTAAGTACCTATAGCTTACTTCATATTTCAAGCTTTGTCAAGTGGCCAACAAAAAAATCCCTTACTCAGGGATCTTTTTGTTAAAGAAGCCGCTAGCTTAGAGAACGGCTTCTTTGGTCGCTTTAGCAACGCGGAACTTAACCACGGTCTTGGCTGGAATTTGAATCTCCTCACCGGTGGCTGGGTTGCGTCCCATTCTTGCCTTGCGGTGAACTTTGACCAACTTTCCAAGCCCGTGCAAGCTGAACTCGCCATCGCTTTTGACTTGCTTCAAAGCAAGCGCAACGTACGCGTCCAAGAAAGCGGCGGCTTCCTTTTTGCTAACGCCGGCCGCTTCTGCGACTGCTTCGAGTGTTTGTGACTTAGTCATGCCCATAGGTGTGACTTAGTTTATTAATAAAATTATTCTACAAAAGCCTAAATATCTTAGCAAATTTGTTCTTTTTTGTCAGGTTTTAATCAAGGAACAAATTGTGGATAATACTTTTGGCTTTGGTGATGACCTATTATATCACAATATTTTGGTAATGGCGAATAGTTGGGGGCAGCCAACGTGAGCGAATGTCAACGGCGATAACGTCAATGCGAAAATCATCGATCACTTCTGGATGAAAATTAATGTACCGATACGCCGCCTGTACCAACGCCGAAAGCTTATCAGAAGTGACGGCTTCTTCGGGCAAACCAAAATTTTGACTGGTCCGCGTTTTAACCTCAATAAACACAAGCGTTGGACCGTCATACATGATTAAATCAATCTCACCGCGGCGAGTGTTAAAGTTTGATTGCTCTTCGCGATAGCCAATTTTACGCAAGTATTTTCGGGCAATTTTTTCGCCCCAAAAACCAAGCTCTTTTTTGGATAATTTTTTTCTGGAAAGTAAAAAGGCCATAGATATCTATGGCGCCGTGAAATAACTTTTAACAATTAACAGTTAACTTTTAACATTATAACAAGGTTTTTCCCTTTTGTCGTCCTGAACTTGATTCAGGATCCACGATTTCTGGACCCCCGATCAAGTCTGGGGCGACACCAAGTTACGGTAAATACTTTTCAAATTCTCTTTGCCGCTGCCGGTCTGCCTTGTAGTTAGGTACCCGTTTGATTAAGTTATACAGGCCGTAAACGAACCAGGCGGCAAAGACTAAAAATAAAATTACAAGCCAAAACCGCATACTTAAAATGTAAACATTTTCGTATGCTAACCAAGCGTATAAGAACCCAACCAGCGAAACAGTAAAAAAATTGGCTTGCAATCGGCGCAAGGCTTTAACTAAGATGTGGTCCTTTTTTCTTGCCTGAATCAAAATTGTAACTACAATGCCGGCTACGAATAAAATTCCAAAAACCGCAAGCAAAATGGTTAAATTAGCACCGGACAAAAACCCGGGGCTGGAATTAAATAAAACTTTAGGCCGGAAGAAATTTAGAATTGATGATACGCTCATTAAATTGTGGTACTAATTTTAATTATCGTCCTCTCCGGCATCGGAGAGGGAGAAATGTTAAAACTTCTTAAACGGGTTTTACAAAAACTAATCCAAAATGGTACGGGCCAGCTTCAAATTCTTTAACAAAACTAAAACCCACCTTTATGGCTTTCTTTTTTAACTCATTTGGGTTCACTCTGTCAACTGTCGGCGGGCCAAAGGGCTTAGATTCTTTTTTCCAATCTACAATGACCAAAGTCCCTTCACCCTTTAACATGCGTTTAGCTTCGCGCAAAATTTCTTCATGGCCTTTAGATTGAAATAATATATTAATTAAAGTTGCCGCATTTAAACTTTTATCTGCAACTTTTGTCGCGCCAGGCACTTCCAAATTAGACCAGACGGTTTTAACATTTTTATATCCTTCCAAGCGGGCGCGAGAAGCCACGTTTTGCAACACTGATTTTAAAATATCCACCGCGTAAACAGTGCCATCTTCACCGACTAAGCGCGCGGCTGGAATCACAAAATGCCCAACTCCACCGCAACCTAAATCAGCCACTGTTTGACGTTCGGCAATTTCGGCTTCCTGCCAAATTTTTTGCGGGTCTAATAACTGCGTACCCCCAGAGATATGAACCATAATAACGAATAGCATCAGCCAGAGGCCAATCGCCCTCTGGGTGAAATGGCGTATAGCCAATAGTTAATTAAACAAATATTCCAATTTGATTAAATTATATCAGGTATTATATGAACTGTCATTTGCTCATCAACTGATGAATTGGTCGAAATGAAAAACGATGCAACGCGCATGGGCCGAACTTTTTTAAACGGCTTTGGTGCAGACGGGTGCCGTACCCCATATGACTACTAAAACCATATTCGCCATATTCTTGGTCGTGTTCCAGCATTAATTTATCCCGCGCCACCTTGGCTACTATCGACGCGGCAGAGATTGAAAAAACTTTGCGATCGCCGTGAATGATAGCCGTGTGAGAAATATCATCCTGCAGTTTATAGGCATCAACCAAAACATGTTCTGGAATAATTGATAAATTTTGTAACGCCCGTTCAAAAACCAACTGGCCGGATTTAGTTAAGCCCAAATGATCAATTACTTTTTCCGAAACTACACCGATGCCGTAACTTGAACAGTTTTCAATAATCCACTGAAATGCTTTTTCCCGCTGTTTTTGATTCAACAATTTGGAATCGCGAATAAATATTTTATAAGTTTTAGTGGGGCGGCGGATATTTATTGGAAAAATTACTGCCGCTGCCACCAACGGCCCAGCCCAAGCCCCGCGTCCGGCTTCATCTAGCCCGGCAACTAAATTTAGCCCTTTTTGCCAGAACTGCTTTTCAACTTTTGTTGGTGTGTTGACCACAAAATAAATGCTTATGTTAATAGAGTGTTGATATGTTGTTTGTACCTTGATTATAACAAGTGGAAACAGCGTTGAAAATAAACTTTTTTAATAACAAAGTTTTAAGCTAATCTAAATTAAGCGAAAATATTGCGTATTGACGAAAGTTTTTAACATGTTACGTTGAAATTACCATGAATAATGTAAAGTGCGTTTATGCCCCGAAGAACAATCAGGCAAACCGACCGGGCAATCAAAGCCGAGGAGGACCTAATCTCCTGCTATGCTGAGATGGCCAAGAAAGCGAAAGATCCGAAAGTAAAATCGGTCATTCGCGATATGATGTTGATGGAAGAAATGAACGAGGTATTACTAAAAGCCATTAGCCAAGATATCAGATAACGCACAAATTAATTTTAAAAAATAATCCCCTCCAGCCCGCGGGGGGTTATTTTTTTATTCAAATTTTTTCCACTTGAGTAAATTTATTTTTTAATGATACGATTACACCTAAGGAGATCTGCCCTGAAGTGAAATAACAAAGCCCGGGATGACTGGACTTTTATAAACATAATACTGGGCAGACCCCCGCGGGTTAAGGGAGAGTGACAATACTCATTTTGGCGTGTACCGCACTCGCGCATACTTCGTCACTCTCCCAGCTGTACCAGTTTAATCTGGTTTTTTTATTTGCTCGCGATCTTGACAACTATAAAAATTTTTGATAAAAAGTACTGAACGATCTTTCCCCTAATACTGATTCCCGGGGGTAGCGCAACAAGCGCTAGGACTGGCACACCTAAGTGCCGGTACCCAAACCCCGGGATTGGGGCGACGAGTAGCAGATGGTGCACGATAAATCGTGGCGGTGGCCGTTCCCGCTTGCGTGTCGCAATAACACGCAGCCCATCCACAACAACGACTACGCTCGTTGCTACTCGTCGCCCCGTGGGCGGGGGAATTTCGTGGACCAGGAGAGTGCATTATAACTTTGTTTCGCATGATGACCCTGGTTCTTTTTTTATTTTAAAAACCCGCTTGCGCGCGGGTGTTTTTTATTAGCCCATCGACTTCGCCACGTCAGACGTGGCTTCGCTCAGGGAATGAAAATTGATTGAACGATTTGCTATTTGCTACTTACCAATACCTCTCAAATTTTATATCTTTCATTTTTTTGAAACCCAAATTTTCAAAATATTCTGACGTCGCCTTAACCGCAATTGGATGTCCGCATAAATAAACACAAGTATCATCTTTACTCGCTTGGCCAAAATATTTTTTGGCAATTTCTGGCTCTTTAGAGAACCGGTCAAACATGCCGGTATCACCTTCATTACCGCCTAAATCTTCTGAGTCAGAAACAAACAAATAAAAAGAGAAGTTTGGGTTTCGCTTTTTTAAATCCGCTAAATACTCTTTATAACCTAAATCGCTAGGGAAGCGCACGCCAACAATTAACTTTATCTTTCTGTCTTTGACCGGATCATCTTCTTCTAAATCTTTCAACATACCAATGACTGGGGCTAAACCAGTGCCAGTAACTAAAAAAATTGCATCACGCTTATCATTTTTATCAAAAGTAAAATTACCGATCGGCCCCATAAAAGAAATTTTTTCGCCCGGCTTCAAATTAAATAATTTAGGCGTAAATTCCCCGCCTTGAACGCGCCTTATCAAAAACTCAAATTCCGGCATCATTGAAGGCGGTGATGACAAAGAGTAAGGGCGGCGGCAATCAGTCGTTTCCTCAGGTAAACAAATTTGTAAGTACTGGCCGGCCGTAAACGGAATTTTTTTCTCAGCTTTAAAATGAAAAATTGCAATCCCGGGAGCAACTTCTTGCTGAGAAACTAATTCGGCCTTAACGTCGTGAAAAAGTTCAGCCATGAACCTAGGCTTGAGCGTCGAGCTTGGAGATCAATTGTTCTTTTTCTTGAACCCCAATCATGCGGTCAACTTCTTCTCCCCCTTTAAAAATAATTAAAGTCGGGATGCTTAAAATTTGATACTTGCCCGGAGTCTCCGGATTTTCATCCACATTCATCTTAGCAATTTTAGCTTTGGTGTATTCTCTCGATATCTCTTCAATTACCGGTCCTTGAACTTTACATGGTCCGCACCATGGTGCCCAAAAGTCTACCAGCACTGGTTTATCGCTTTTTAAAACTTCTTGTTCAAAAGTGTCATCAGTTAAAATCAATTCTGCCATAGATTTAGTATTAAGAATAAAACTGAGCCGTAACTCAGTACTTTTATTATACTGGTTTCCTATTCAATGTCAAAACTGACGGTGTCATTAATCGCTAACCCATGTCGTTTGGCAAACCCGCCATTTACTTCTAGGACAAACTTAGCGTGATCTTCAGATGGATAGGTCGGGCAGATAGTTTCCAAACATGGCTCGGCGCTATAAACAATGTTTACAACCTTTCCGTACTGGTCAATAAAAATTATGTCCAGCGGAATTAAAACATCCTTCATCCAAAACCCTCTCGGCGCTGCATCATCAAAAACAAATAGCATCCCGCCGTTTTCATCAAGGTGTTTAACCCCCATTAATCCATGTTTAATCTCTTGTGGCGTCATAGCTAGCGCAACTTCAATTTTTTGTACCAAACCTTTTTGATTAACAAACGAAACAGCGATTTTGGTTTGGTCATAATAATAAAAATACCCAATCAATGCGATCGGTAACAAAATTACAATTATGCAAATTAACCAAAGCGTCTTTTTCTCCATTATTTTAATTTAAACACTTTTTCTTTCGGCGAGTTAAACTTATCTTTTACCTCTTCAAGGTATGCTTCAATGGCTTTAAAAATAGATTTGATTTCATCGTCAGTATATTCATAAAGTTGCCTATTAGCACAATTACTCAAAACTTTTAGTTTGTACAACACTTCATTCGTCCTTTTTTCGGCCAAATTTTTAAAACGGTCGCGCTTGGTATAAAACTTTGTCTTACTCATATTAGTAATATGTTATTGATAATTTTATTATATAAAACATATTAGCAATATGCAACAATTGTTCCGTGCGGAACAATTTTATATAACAATTTTAGGCACCTCTTTAATGCTTTTTAATACACCATTGGCCATCGAAAAATCATGCTTCTGAGTGTATTTGCTCGGTATCGCATAGCAATCAATCCCTGCCAACCTGGCCGTTTGAACACCACGCATTGTATCTTCAAAAACTACACACTCATTTTGTCGCAACCTAGATTTTTCTAAAGCTAACAAATAACATTCAGGGTCAGGCTTTCCTTTAACCACATCTTCTTGGACAATGCGAAACTCAAAGTATTTGTCTAATCCAGAAGACTTTATTGATGCATCAGAGTTGGCACGCTGGCTATTTGTAACGCCGGCCATTCTTATTTTTCCACGCATTTTCTCAAAAGTATCAACAACACCGTCAATGAGTATATTTTTACTCAAAACAGTTTTAACGAATATTTTATTACGTTTTTCTCTTATTTCACCTATTTTTTCATCTGAAAATCCAGCATCCTTGGCTAAAGAAAAATAACTATACTTCTCGCCAGTTAAATGTTTTGACTCAAAATATTCTTGGGTTAACTTTATTCCATGCTCAGACAACGCTTTTTGCGTAGTTTTAAAATATATAAACTCAGTATCAATTAGCAGTCCGTCAATGTCCCAAAAAATGGCCTTGTACATATTTCATCATTATAGCAAAACCCGCGTGAATATGGGTTTAAACATTTAATCTAGATTTAGTATTTGCTAAAAGCCATTTGCTATTAGCCAGATTGTGGAGATGACAGGATTCGTCCGCCAAGGGCGGATCGCCCTCTGGGCGAAACATCAACTAATAGTTATCAATTATTAAACGCACCAGTTTATTACCAACACCTGACTTTAAAAATTTCTCATGATGTAGGGCATCAGTCTTACAATAGTAGCTTTCATAAAAGATCAATTGGAAAGGACCATTATGCTTAGTCAAGGTGCTCATACCAATATTGTGCTCATAAAGCCTACGGCCAGGTAGTTTACTGGTCATGCCCACATAGGATTTATTACTTTTTAAACTTCTAAGAATATATACAAAGTACATAAAACGACGCTTTAATACGCCGTTTTAGTTAGGTGGTGAAATACTAACCTTTGCGCGAACCTTTTTCCAATCGCGAAGCGATTGACTTCGCACGCTCCGCGTGCGTGGTGACCTGAAACGAAATCGTACGCGCGAAGCGCGTGGTGATTCTCTCTGCGCGCGTCGGCCCGAGGCGCTTCCTCTCCGCGTTTAGTGGTAGCTCTATCGTCCGCTCACACTTCACAATTTAGCGTGAGCCACTAACAACATCTATTTATTACCCCAGCGCATTTTCATATACACATTACCTTTTTTCAGTTCGTATAGCATTTGA
>PEZZ01000014.1:12781-19514 GCA_002773845.1 Candidatus Buchananbacteria bacterium CG10_big_fil_rev_8_21_14_0_10_42_9 | reverse complement strand
CCATTATACCTCATAGACTGAGTTTACAAATTTTGGGGTACCTGTCACTTTGACTCACGCCGCTAGCGTGATATACTAAATATCTATTAACCATTAACCATTAACCAATATTTTATGTCAGATTATTCAGTTAAAGACTTAGGCTTTAAAGCCGGCTCCTTGAAAGGAATTTCAGAAAAACAAATAACCATTCACCACGATGTGCATTATGCCGCTTACGTTAAAGCGCGTAATGCCATTTCCGAAAAATTAAGAAAAATACGTGAATCCGGCGAGTACGAAAGTATCCGGGCAGTAAAACAGGCCGAATCGCATAATGTTTCCGGCATGGTACTGCACGAAATTTATTGGGATAATTTGGGTGGTGACGGTTCGCAACCCAAAGGAGATTTGTTAAAACAAATTGAATCTGATTTTGGGTCATACGCCAATTGGGAGGCAGAGGCAAAAGCCATTGCCATGAGTACCCGTGGCTGGGCACTGCTTGTCTACGATTTAGACCATAAAACCTTGCACAATGCCTCGGTTGATTACCACGACCAAGGTGCTTGGTGGAACTGTGTGCCAATTGTGGCAATTGACATGTGGGAGCATGCTTTTTATCTTGACCAAGGGCCAAACAAAGGCGATTATTTAGACGCTTATTTTGAAAATCTCAACTGGGGCAGAGCCGAAGAAAAGTTTGCAGCTTTGTCTAAGCTTGATTGGAAATAAAACCCTATCTTGCCTGGAGAGGGGAGCACGCCGACTAAATGACTTCAGCTATTCGGGCGGGAGTGAGGTAGAAACAAAATGATTATGAAATCCACCCTCACCTTCAACCCGTCAGGCGGGTTTCATCCTCTCCCGTCAAAGGGAGAGGAAATAATAAACCCTCTCCTAGCAGGGGACGTCTGACGTCCCAGGAGAGGGGAAGGGTGAGGTAGAAAATATAATCGATTAATCCACCATCACCCACCCTCACCCGTCACCCTTCGACAAGTTCCCGCCAAAGGACAGACAGGCAGGACATAAGGGAGAGGAATTATTAATACGATTAAAAGATTGTAACCAACCTCACTGTGTATGTAATAAATGTGTGATATTATTATCATATGAATAAAATTTGGTATTTAAAACAAGTCCATCTGTTCGACTCAATGCCGGATGACTTTACTGAAAAATTGCATGAGATTACACTGGATCAAAGCTATGATCCCAAGCAGTTAATTTTTGTGCCACAAGAGTCAAAAGAAAAAGTGTATATTTTAAAAAGGGGCGAAGTCCAAATTTACCGCTACGCTAACGACAAAAAAGTCGTTGTCAACCGCCTCGCCCCGGGCGACGTTTTTGGCGATATTTTGGACGATGATGATCCATCGCGCATCGCAAACTTTGCTGAAAGTGTTGGAAACACCTATGTTTGCGTGGCGAGTAAAAATGATTTTTTAAAAATTTTACACGCCTACCCACAAGTTGCGCTTCGGCTTATCAAACAGCTTGGCAGTCAGTTGCAGGAAGCTGAAGATCGCATCCGCGATTTTGGCATGAACAAAGTCAGTGTCCGCTTGCTTAATGAAATTATTCGCCAAGCTAAAAAGATAGGCACGTATGATGATGATTACTATTGGTTGGAGAATAAAGTTACTCACCAGCAACTGGCACAATCTATTAACGCCAGCCGCGAAACGATTACTAAGACCGTTCAGGAACTTAAGGAAAAAGGTTTTATCAAAATTGAGAAAAATATGATAAAAATTGACAGGCAAACACTGCCTGATGTTCTGTAGCAGGTTTTGTGATGTATCTTACTGGCAAGAGATGTTAAAATAATTAAACTTAACTAAGAAATAATTAAACAAGCTTATGGCAAACGTAACTATTTACTCAACTCCAACCTGCACATTTTGCAAGATGTCCAAAGACTTTTTCAAGGCCAACAACATTGATTACACTGAGCACGACGTTTCTTCCGACCAGGCCAAGGCCCAAGAAATGATTGATAAGTCTGGACAGATGGCAGTTCCCGTGATTGATATTGACGGTGAAATTGTGGTTGGCTTTGACGAAGCTAAATTAAAGCAGCTGTTGAAGTTGTAAATTTTGAAAAGCCTTCGACGCGCTCAGGCAATAAGCGAGGTGTAACTTCCGTGTTTATCCGCTGAGCGAAGCGTAATCGCAGTCGAAGGGTTTTTCAAAAGTTTGATGTAAAGTTAACTTGACTTAAGGTAAAAATTTAATATATGATAGAGTATACATATGAAATCACGATCTAAATTAACGGTTTTAATATTTTCCGGATTTGTACTATCGGCATGTACTTTCGGCGGTCAAAACTTGGACACACAACATAACTCAAATTCTGATGCTTTTAATTCATCCAGCCCGGTTGCTTCCGAGCATTATAATGAATATACGCCGGACGCTTTTGAAGCAGCTTTAGCCTCTGGCAAGCCAATTTTTATTAACTTTCACGCTAATTGGTGCCCGACTTGCAAACTGCAAAATCGTGATTTAAATCAATTATTTGGCGCTGACGCGGAAGTCCAATCATCTGGCATTGAGGGATTCTTTGTAAATATTTTAGACAATGAAACTTCTGATGCGGAAAAGGAACTAGCCCTGCGCTATGGTGTGACAAGCCAGCATACTTATATCTATATTAATTCATCCGGCGAAGTGGTTAATAAAACAATCGGCACACGGACGGAAAAACAAATTCGTGATGATTTACAGTCGATTGCCAAATAATTAATAATTTCCCCCGGTCAAGGGGGAGCGCGAGGGGGTTTTATAAAAACTAAATTTCATACAACCCCTTTTACCCTCCCTTCGCACGGGAGGAACCTATAAAACTATGGTCACACTTAATTTAATCTTACTTTCTATCTTGGCTGGTTTTCTAACCATTATCGCACCGTGCATTTTGTCGCTTCTGCCCATCATGCTTGGTTCTTCGCTTAATCAAAATCGCTGGCGGCCGCTCTTCATCGTATTGGGGCTTATTACCACTTTTTCAATTTTCGGCATCATCTTTATCGCGTCTACCAGTTTTCTTGGTTTATCGCGCGAGGGTTTGCGTAGCATCGCGATTGGGTTGATTTTTGTCTTTGGGCTTGCCTTAGTTTTTGATAAAACCTATACCAAAATATATAGCTGGTTTAAAGCTAAGTTTACGACGCTGAAAATGAAAGTTATGCCAAGTTCTAACACGCCTAAACCAGTCATACAACGCAAAGGTCTTTGGGGCGGCTTTACTTTGGGCGCTTCTATGGCTTTAGTTTGGGTGCCGTGTGCCGGGCCAGTGCTTGGGATTATTTTAACTGTCGCTTCGGTTCAACAAGAGTTAACCATCGGTTTAATATTATTAGCTGCTTATGCGGTCGGAGCAGCAGTGCCTTTGCTTATCATTGGTTACGGTGGCCAATGGATTGCCAATAAAGTCAGATGGTTTGCCACCAAAGCCGAATTGGTCCGTCAATTTGCCGGCGCATTACTAATTATCACCGCGTTTTTGATGTTTTTTGGCCTGGACCGTAAATTAGAAACTAAACTCTTTGATATTTTGCCAGACACCACCGCCATTGAATCACAAATAATAGATTCAATATCCATGGACGAAGAAGGCATGATGATGCCGGAAGTATTTGATAATGCCCCCCTGGATTTTAACGAGGGTTCATTAAAAAAATAGGCATGGCCAAAAGCTCAAAAATTATCTTAGCGGTCGTAATTGTCGGGGTGGTGGCGATTGTTGGTTATGTCATTAAATCAGACCCGTTTGGCGACGCATATACCTTTAATCAATCAATTTTATCAACTAACTCAAACGATATTGTGGATCGATCAATTTTTAACCCAAATCCAATTAAGGCGCCTGATTTTCAAGGCATTGAAAGGTGGCTTAATACGCCTAACGGTGAATCTATTTCGTTAACTGATTTGCGTGGCAAGGTTGTGTTAATTGATTTTTGGACTTATTCTTGCATTAACTGCATCCGCACCTTGCCTTACATCACAGAATGGGATCGTAAATATCGCGACCAAGGTTTAGTTATTATTGGTGTGCACTCACCGGAATTTCAATTTGAAAAAAGTGCTGACAATGTATTAAATGCGATTGCCGAACATAACATTGAATATCCGGTGGCTCAAGATAATGATTTTAAGACTTGGCGGGCGTACCGGAATCAATTTTGGCCGGCTAAATACTTTATTGATCACAAAGGCAATATTGTGTGGCAGCATTTTGGCGAAGGCCAATATGATGAATCAGAAAAAGTGATTCAGCAGCTATTAAAAGATGCCGGTCTGATTGAATCCGGTCTTGGCTTATCAGATGTTCAAGGAGAGTCAGTTAAGGACAAAAACATAACGCCGGAGTTATATTTTGGATATTCAAGATTAAGCCCGCCAAATTTTTCCAATTGGGAAAGTATAGTCCCGACACCTTCGGGAGGGTCGATACCAACTCGAGTAGCGGCAAAAAATCTTCCTCTATTTAACAACCCAATTCAATTCAGCCCACCCTTAGATGTGCAATTACACAGTTTCTTCTTGGAAGGGGATTGGAAGATTGGCGATGAAAGTTCCAAACTTGAAAGTGAGAGCGGTAAAATTGTAATCCATTATCGCGCCAGCAAGGTTAACATTGTGATGCAAGCTGATGCGCCGGTAGTGGCAGAAGTTCTAATTGATGGCCGGCCATTAAATCAAAGTGAGTTAGGAGACGACGTTGTGATCCAAAACGGTAAAAGCATTACCACTATACAGCCGTCACAACTGTATAATTTTATTAACACTGGTGATGAGTATGAGGAGCACACATTAGAACTTATTTTTCAATCATCCGGTGCAGAGGCCTTCGCCTTTACCTTTGGCTAATTAGTAAATTGATAGTATGAAGTATGGAATCAGTTTGGCTGTGTTAATTGCTGTGCTTGGAGGAGCTTATTTTATATTTATTTCCTCTCATGACCAAGATAATCCAGGCACTAATATGGCTAGTGACCAATCTCACCGACAAGATAATAGTGATATGGTAAATTCTAATCCTGATGGGGCGGGCGATAGCTCTTCACAATTGATGGTTGATAAAAATGCTACAACTGAAAATGAAGACGTGGTTTTGGAAAAGGAGCCAGGCGATAATACCTTAGAAGAAACTGTTGTCACTGATTCGATTGTTTCACCAAATAATACTACCCCCGATCCGGCGGTGGATTATAATCAAACTGTTCCAGTGACATCGGTTAATTATCAGCGATACAATGAGGCTGATTACCAAGCTGCGCTAACTTCCGGGCAGCCAGTATTATTATATTTTACTGCCAGTTGGTGTCCAACTTGCCGCCGCCAAAACCCGGTTGTTAATGAATTGTTTGGTACCGACGCTGATGTCTTAAGTTGGGGAGTCCAAGGATTTTTTGTTCATTATAATGACCCTGAAACAAATTCTGAAGACCAAGCACTAGCCAAAGAGTTCGGGGTGACTTATCAGCATACATTTTTTGTCATCAACGGTAGCGCTCAAAATAAATTTATCGGTCATCAAACTACCTCTCAGTTAAAAAGTCAAATCAGCTCAATCCTTTAAGTTGAAATTGTATGAATAAAAATATTCTTTTGCCGCTCGGCGCTATTGTTTTGATTGCTTTTGCTTTGTTGATATGGCAAAAATATTTTGTCGCTAGCGCCTCTCAAGATTTAGATGGTAATTTTATAACTGACCAAGAATTATTTTTTAATAATGGAAGCATATCCCCAAGCGCCAATAATTTAGGCGAGCCACCGCAAGAAAAAATATTAATCACTAATGGTATTAAACACAGCGTTCCGCTAGACGAAATAATTTCCGGCGGGGTTGAAAAAGATGGCATTCCGCCAATTGACAATCCTGAATTTGTGAGCGTGGCGGAAGCTGATGAGTATCTAGACCCTAACGGCCTTGGCATCGGCATTGTGCGAGACGGCCTTGAGCGATATTATCCGTTTCAAATTTTAGTTTGGCATGAAATTGTGAATGATATAATTAACGGTCAAAGAGTATTAATAACATATTGTCCGCTTTGCGGAACCGGCATAGTTTTTGATCCAGTAGTAAACGGGACACGAGTTGAATTTGGCGTATCGGGGAAGTTATATAATTCCGATTTAGTCATGTACGATCGGCTAACTGATTCGTACTGGTCGCAAATTGAAGGTAAGGCGATTGTTGGCGAAATGACCAGGGCCAAGCTTGAGTTGCTTCCGGCCGATAACGTTACTTGGGCTGATTGGAAACGCGACCACCCGCAAAGCCAAGTATTGTCACGCGATACCGGCTATATTAGGGATTACGACCGCAATCCGTATGGCAATTACAACGCAAGCGGTGCTATTTATTTCCCAGTCGACAATCAAAATGATCAGCTTCACCCCAAAGATTGGGTATACGGCGTTGAAGTTAACGGTGCATTTAAAGCCTACCGCTACGCGGCACTGAATGCATCTGGCAGTTTTGAAGATAATCTTGGTGGCCAGGAACTGACGGTAAACTATGATAGTGACCGCGACGTTATCACCGTTTACGATGCAGAAACTGGTGAGGAAATCACCGGCGTGCGGTCGTTTTGGTTTGCCTGGTATGCCTTTCATCCAGGGACAGATTTATATAACCCTTAAGCTTGACCATCACTGCCATGATGGATATAATTATTTTGCTAATTAGTAATACTAAATAGCGTAGGTATAAATGCGAAGCTTGTGGTAATGA
>PEZZ01000014.1:0-12755 GCA_002773845.1 Candidatus Buchananbacteria bacterium CG10_big_fil_rev_8_21_14_0_10_42_9 | reverse complement strand
GGACGTGCGCCTGCGGGGGGAACACGGCGGAAAAGTGTGAGAATTGCGGCGGCGCTAAAAGCCAAGGCCACGCCTGCGGCAGCTAACTTTAAAGCTAAATCTTAATACCGCCCCGCAGCCGCGGGGCTATTATTTTTTAAAGTATGAACGGAGCAGAACTTTTTGTTAAGTCATTAGAGGCCGAAGGTGTCCGGTGGGTTTTTGGCGTGCCGGGAGAAGAAAATATTGCTTTAGTGGATGCAATTGATCATTCTAAAATAAAGTTTATAGTTACCCGGCACGAACAAGGCGCCGCTTTCATGGCTGACGTTTACGGCCGTTTAACCGGCAAAGCCGGCGTCTGCCTGTCTACACTTGGGCCCGGGGCCACAAATTTAATTACCGGGGTGGCTAACGCGCACATGGATAGGTCGCCCCTGATTGCCATTACTGGCCAAGGTTCGTTAACTCGAGCGCATAAAGAGAGCCATCAGTTTATTGATCAAAATAAATTATTTGACCCAATTACTAAATGGACGGTTACTGCCAAAACGCCGGATACGATTCCGGAAGCAATAAGAAAGTCTTTTAAAATAGCGGAATCAGAAAAACCAGGAGCCGTGCATGTTGAATTGCCAGAAGACGTAGCCGACATGCCAGTTAAAAATATTGCACCTTTAAAGCCGGTAGATCAATATCACGCTAACGCGAGCCAAGTTGAAATTGATAAAGCGATTAAGTTGATTAAAAAAGCCAAGCGCCCCCTGATTTTAGCCGGCAACGGAGTGATTCGCCAAAAGGCGGCTAAAGAGTTAAGAAGTTTTTTACGCTTAAGCCAAATTCCAGCCGGCAATACTTTTATGGCTAAGGGGGCGATACCTAGAAACTACAAGCATCATTTATATACTTTCGGTTTGCAAGCCCGAGATTTAATCAGCTGCGTGTTTGAACAGGCTGATTTGATTATTGCCATTGGATATGACGTAGTTGAATACGCGCCTAGTTTTTGGAATATTGGCCGGCTTAAAAAAATAATTCATATTGATAGCCGCTATGCTGAAATTGACACAGCCTATGAGGTGGATGCGGAAATTGCCGGTCATATTGGCGATAGTTTAAACCAGATTATTGGCGAATTGAAAAAATTTAAATTTCCTAATTATTCATACCACTTGCCTTACCCCGAGTATATTAAGAAAGAATTGACAGCCGAAAGTGATGACACTTATTACCCTTTAAAGCCTCAAAAAATTGTGGCGGATATTCAAAAATTTCTCGGGGATGATGACATTTTAATTTCTGATGTCGGCGCTCATAAGGTTTGGATTGCTAGGCACTATCTAGCCAATAAACCGAACACGTGTTTAATCGCTAACGGTTTTGCGGCCATGGGGTTTGCTTTACCGGGAGCGATTATGGCAAAGATGCTGAATCCGCAAAAAAAAGTGCTGGCGGTTGCCGGTGACGGGGGGTTCATGATGAACGTGCAAGAGCTGGAAACAGCTGTTCGTTTAAAAACGCCGATAGTAGTTTTAGTGTGGACCGACAGTAAGTATGGCCTGATTCAATGGCACCAGGAAAAAAAGTACAAGCACGCCGCATCCATTGATTTTGACAACCCCGATTTTATTAAATTGGCCGAGAGTTTTGGCGCCGTTGGCTACAAAATCAAAAAAGGCGATTCCATTGCTGATGTTTTAGACAGAGCGTTTAAACAAAAGAAAGTGGCCATTATTGATTGCCCGGTAAATTACCTGGAAAATTTAAAACTTACTAAAAAGCTTTCGCGTAACGTTTGTTTAATTTAACTTATTTCCTTTTTTTGTAGTCTGTAGTAAGATGAATTTAATTGTATAAAAGGGTTTTTTAACATTGTCATCGCGAGGAGCGCTAGCAACGTGGCGATCTCTCGTTATGAAAAAATATTATATATATCTGCTAACAAATAAAGTCCATACAGTATTATATATTGGAGTCACTAGTAATTTGGCCAGTCGAGTTTGGCAGCACAAGGAAAAAATTATAGAAGGTTTTTCTAAGAAGTATAATGTAAGCAAATTGGTTTATTACGAGGAGTATGATAATGTTGTAGATGCTTTAAACAGAGAAAAACAAATAAAGAAGTTTAGTAGAAAAAGAAAAGAAAGTCTTATTAATAATGTAAACAATCGGTGGGAAGATTTAAGCTATCGATTGTAGAGATTGCGACGCTTCGCCACGTCTGACGTGGCTACGCTCGCAATGACAAAATTATGGTTGTAAAAGAATTTCCAATTTATGTGGCCGGTAAATTTGTTAAATCAAGACAAAGGCTTGAGGTTCTAAATCCGTACAATGACCGGCCAGTCGGACTGACTTTTTCAGCGACTAAGCAGCAATTAGAACAGGCGACTAAAGCGGCGGTTAAAACTTTTGAAATTACCCGGAAAATGGGAGTGTATGAGCGGGTGGCAATTTTTGACCAGTTGATTGCCGGCTTAACTAAAAAACAAAAAGCTTTTGCGCGCATGATTAGCTTGGAATCAGCCAAACCCATCAAAGATGCTGAAGTGGAAGCGATGCGGGCAATTAACGTTTTGACTTTAGCCAAGGAAGAAGCTAAGCGTATTGCTGGAGAAGTGTTGGATTTAGATTTATTAGCTAGTTCAGACGGCCGTTGGGGGATTGTCAAAAGATTTCCGGTGGGGCCGGTCGCCGGGATTTCACCGTTTAACTACCCATTGAATTTAGCTATTCACAAAGTCGCTCCCACCATTGCCGCTGGCTGCACTTTAGTTTTAAAAGTACCGTCTCGCACGCCGCTCACCATGATGATGTTTGCTGAATTAATTGATGATACAAATCTACCCAAGGGAGCCATTAGTATTATGGCGATGGACCGCAAGGTTGGAGATGCTTTAGTGACCGATGATCGGTTTAAACTTTTAAGCTTTACTGGCAGTCCGGCGGTTGGTTGGAAAATGAAGGAACGTTCGGGCAAGAAAAAAGTAGTTTTAGAGCTAGGTGGAAATGCTGGTGCCCTAGTTGATGAATCAGCAGATATAAAATGGGCAGCTAAGCGTTTAGTGGTTGGCGCATTTAGTTTTTCAGGTCAAATTTGCATTTCAACCCAGCGGTTATTTGTGCATAAAAATGTTTACGATAAATTTGTATCAGAATATATTAAGTTAGTTAAAAAAATAAAATTGGGTAATCCGATTGACCCTCAAACTCAAGTTGGCCCGATGATTGAAGCGGGCGCGGTTAAACGCACCGAAAAATGGGTCAATGAAGCTATCAAGTCTGGCAGTAAAGTTTTAACCGGCGGTAAAGCTAACGGTAAATTTTTTGAACCAACTGTATTAGACCGACCAAAGCCGTCACTAGCGATTTGTAGCGAGGAAGCCTTTGCGCCCGTGGTAAATTTATACCCAGTTAATAGTTTCACTGAAGGAATCAAAAATATTAATAATTCAGCCTTTGGGCTACAAGCCGGAGTTTTTACTAATAGTTTTGAACATATCAATTATGCCTTTCAGGAGTTGGAAGTCGGGGGAGTAGTTATTAACGATGTGCCGGGTTACAGGATAGACCATATGCCATATGGCGGGGTAAAAGATTCTGGCCTTGGGCGTGAAGGCTTGAAGTATTCAATTGAAGATATGACTGAACTGCGATTGATGGTTCTTAACAACAAAACCTCTTAACGCAATTCTCCCTTTTTTAAAGGGAGTGCCCGTAGAGCGAGGGATTTCTAGCTTTAATAAATCCTTCGGCTCGACCCGTCAGACGGGTCTCGTAAACTCACCACCTCCTTTAGTAAAGGAGGAATTCACCCTCACCTTAATCCTCTCCCATTGAGGGAGAGGAGAACATGGGTCGCCACCTCCTTTACACCCTGATCCTGTCGAAGGGTAGAAAAGGAGAAATTTCCTCACAACACCCTAAAGCCAGGCATTTTTCAATGTTTCCTCAAAATATTTGACATATTTATTATTTTATGGTATTATACTTTGTCCTTTTAAAATAGGCACTTTCCCTTTGTTTGGGTTTTAAATTATTAAAATTTGAACATGGGGAAGGTGTTATATTGTGAGCCGTTAATCGCCTTCCGGCGAAAAACGGCAGGAGGGGTTTGGTTCAGCTACACATGCATGTGTTTTTGGACCACCCTTATCTGCACTGTATTATCAATAAAGTTCAGGTAAGGCGAGAGTACACCTGTCGTGTAGTCTCGTTAACAAATGGCAAAAGGGAGCCATAATCCCTAATAAGGGATCTTGCAGTATGAGTGACGCGAGCAGAAGACTGCAAAACATGAGGCAAAGGGAGAGGACAAGAAACCTCTTCGCGCGCGCCAGGTTCGCCGTCATAAAATTCAGGCGCAACGGGGATGCTTCGGGTTTCCCTGACGTTATGGATGCCCTGCGAGGCAGAAATTTCGGTCAAGGGGTTACCAACCTGAGCCTGGCAGCGTTTGGGCCAGAAGACGTAGATCTGACGAGAGAAGAGTTCGAGGCCATGAAAAAAGCCTACGAAGATTCTCAGTCGTCACAAGGCAACAGCCAGTAGCTGCCGCTAATCCGTAGGAGGGTTCGGCGGGAGCAAACTGGGTAGAGTCAGGCCCGACACTGGTCGGGACACCACTGCGCATGGTGCGCGGCAGGACAAAGCGTTCCGTCAATGGGACCAACTACGGGGGGTAGGCATTGCTTATCTCCTTTTAATTTTATCTTGATATTTTTTATTAATCTTGTTACAATAGCTCGTACAATCTGGTTTAAAGTTACAATAAGGGACTTGTGTCCCTCTGTTTCGCTTGGATTGTTTTAACGAAATAAACCACATACCCATACTATTGTCATTGCGAGCCCGAACGGAATGAGGGCGCGGCAATCCAAAGACCCTCTCCTAGCAGGAGAGGGGAGGGTGAGGTAGAAACAAAATGATTATTAAACCCACCCTCACCTTAATCCTCTCCCATCAAGGGAGAGGAAAACATGGGTCGCCACGTCCCCTTGCTTCCGCAAGGTCCTCGCGATGACAATCGGGAAACGGCGCACATGCAATTCCAATTAGACCAAAAATTAAAGCCCAAAGGTGACCAGCCTAAAGCGATCAAGCAATTGGTAGCTGGATACAAAAAACATCGTTACCAAACTCTTTTAGGCGTGACCGGATCCGGTAAAACTTTTACTATGGCAAATGTAATTTCGCGGCTGCAAAGGCCGGCTTTAATTTTGTCGCACAACAAAACCCTTGCCGCCCAGTTATATCAAGAATTTCAAAATTTTTTTCCCAATAACAAAGTTGGTTATTTTGTGTCCTATTACGATTATTATCAACCAGAAAGCTATCTGCCCAAAAGCGATACCTATATTGAAAAAGATATGAGCATCAACGAACAGGTAGAACGTATGCGGATGGAAGCGGCCGGTAATATCATGAGTAACGATGATGTGATTATTGTGTCTTCAGTTTCTTGCATTTACGGTTTTGGTAATCCGGATAATTTTGAAAGCCAATCTTTTTTTGTTAGTACAAAGAAAGCTAAAAACGCAATTAAATTAAACGGGCCGGATGATTTAGCGCGAAAGTTGATTGAACTTCAATATGAGCGCAATGACATTGAATTAGCGCCCGGCCGATTTCGCGTTAAAGGCGATACCGTTGACGCGATTATGGGCGGCGGGACGATTATTATTCGGTTTAGTTTTTTTGGCGATGAATTAGAAAAAATTAAAGAAGTTGATCCGCGCACTGATAAAGTGTTAAGCCAATTTGATTCACTGCATATTTTCCCAGCTAAAGCTTTTGTCGCCCCCGAAGAAGATTTAAAACGCGCGATCGTAGATATTCAAAACGAACTTAAGGAGCGCCTGCCAAAACTTGATACCGTGGAGGCGTACCGATTAAAAAAACGCACTGAATTTGATATTGAAATGATGCAGCAACTCGGCTACTGCAAAGGCATTGAAAATTATTCTCGCCACATTGATGGCCGCCGTCCGGGCCAACCGCCCTACACCCTGCTAGATTACTTTGATTACCGGTTTGGTCAAAATTGGCTGATGTTTATTGATGAAAGCCATGTCACCTTGCCGCAAGTTGGCGGCATGTATGAAGGTGATCATTCTCGTAAGAAGAATTTAGTTGATTACGGTTTTCGTTTACCTTCAGCCTATGATAACCGCCCGCTAAAAATTAATGAATTTGCAAAATACAACCATCACGTTATTTATGTTTCAGCCACGCCGGCTGAAGAAGAAGTTAAAAAGTCAGGCCAGGTAGTTGAACAAATTATTCGTCCAACCGGGGTGGCAGACCCGCCGGTTGAAGTTCGGCCAATTGAAGGCCAGGTGGTTGATTTAATCAAAGAAATTAAAGCTACGACCGATAAAGGTTATCGCACGTTAGTTACGACTTTAACCAAACGTATGGCTGAAGATTTATCGCAATACTTAAAAGAAGCGGGCATTAAAACCGAATACTTGCATTCAGAAATTGACACATTAGAACGCATTGAAATTATTAAGCGATTGCGTTTAGGCAAATTTGACGTTTTAGTTGGCATTAATTTATTGCGTGAAGGCTTGGACATTCCGGAAGTTGCTTTGGTTGGCATTTTGGACGCTGACAAAGAAGGTTTTTTACGCAATGAGCGAAGTTTAATTCAAACGATTGGCCGCGCCGCCCGCAACATTGATTCCAAAGTAATTTTATATGCTGACAAAATAACCGGGTCAATTAAGCGCGCGATTGGCGAAACTGACCGCCGGCGTAAAATTCAATTAGCTTACAACAAAAAACATAACATCACTCCGGCCAGCATTAAAAAATTAGTGGCGGCCGAAGCGGTGGTGATTGAGCCAGACGAAAAAGGCAAAGAGCTTGATTTAGATAAATTAATTTTAGATTTAGAAGGGCAAATGCAAGCGGCTGCTGACCGGTTAGATTTTGAAAAAGCGATTGAATTAAGGGATAAAGTGGATAATTTAAAATTAAAGTTAATTAATGTAAAGTAAATTGTCATTGCGAGCGAATGCAATGAGCGTCGCAATCCCTGCCTGCTGGCAGGCCGGTCATGAGATCGCCACGTCGCTTCGCTCCTCGCGATGACAAAGTATAATATGAAAGAACAAGAGAAAATTACAATCAAAGGTGCGCGCGAGCACAACTTAAAAAATATTAATGTGAAGATCCCAATTAATAAGTTTTCGGTTATTACGGGATTATCGGGTTCGGGTAAATCATCGCTTGCTTTTGACACCTTATACGCTGAAGGCCAGCGCCGCTATGTTGAATCATTAAGCGCCTACGCGCGGCAGTTTTTAGGTCTTATGAATAAACCAGACGTGGATTCAATAAAGGGTTTAAGCCCAGCAATTTCAATTGAGCAAAAAACGGTGTCCAAGAATCCGCGTTCCACGGTTGGCACGATTACTGAAATTTACGACTACCTACGTTTGCTTTTTGCCCGGGTTGGCAAACCTCACTGCCCTAATTGCGGACAGCCGATAACCGCTCAATCAGCTGAAAGCATTGCCAAACTTTTGTTACAAGAAAAAGGTGGCACTAAAATGCAAATTTTAGCGCCGCTTGTCAGAGGCAAAAAGGGGACATACGAAAAATTATTTGACCAAGTGGCGAAAGAAGGGTTTTCGCGCGTTCGAGTGGATGGAAAAATGCACGATATTGAGCAGCGTGATTCAATTAAGCTAAATAAGCAAATTAAGCATACCATTGAAATAGTGGTCGATAGAATTGTGGTAAAAAAAGAGGTTGAATCGCGTTTAACCCAAGCCATTGAAACCGCCTTGGCGCATGGTGAAAGTTTAGTCACGGTAATTATTGGCGACAAAGAAAAATTGTTTTCGGCCAAAAATGCGTGTGTTGATTGCGGCTTAAGTTTTGACGATCTGCAACCGCGGATGTTTTCTTTTAATTCTTACTTTGGCGCTTGTCCGGAATGCCATGGGCTAGGTTTTTCCCAAGAACTTGATCCGGAATTAGTGGTTCCCGACACGTCACTTTCAATTGCTGGCGGAGCAATTAAACCGTGGCGAAACCATTTGGACGGTTGGCGCATGCAAGCCTTGGAATCAGTCGCCGACCATTACAAAATAGATATTGGCACGCCGTGGAACAAGCTTTCGCCAAAGGCCAAGAAAATTATTTTATATGGCACTAACGAGGAAATTCGCTATGATTGGCACACTAAAAGCGGCAGCACGTATAGCTGGTCAAACGAATTTGAAGGCGTGATTCCGCAGCTGGAACGCTTGTATGAACAAACGGAATCCGAATATCGCCGACAAGAAATTTTGAAGTTTATGCGCCAAGGCGATTGTTCCGCTTGCTGCGGCAGAAGGTTAAAGCCGGAAGTTTTAGCAGTCACCGTTGATAATCAAAATATTTATGATGTGACCGAAATGTCCATTGGCCAAGCGACTGAATGGTTTAAAAATTTAAAATTAAATAAGCAAGAACAAGAAATCGCCAAGCTGATCATTAAAGAAATCATTAATCGGCTGCAGTTTTTAGTTGACGTTGGTTTGGATTACTTAACTATGTCTCGCTCGGCGGCTACACTGTCCGGCGGTGAAGGCCAGCGCATTCGGCTCGCGACCCAAATTGGCTCGGAACTGCGCGGGGTGTTGTATATTTTAGACGAACCTTCCATCGGTTTACACCAGCGTGACAACAAACGTTTAATTAACACACTACAAAAATTACGCGATACCGGCAACACGGTTGTGGTGGTGGAACACGACGAAGAAACTATCCGCCATGCCGACTATGTGTTGGACTTAGGTCCTGGCGCCGGTATTCATGGCGGACACGTGGTCGCCGCCGGCACACCCAAGCAAATTGAAAAAGTGAAAAAATCGCTGACTGGCCAATACCTTGCCGGACAGGAATTTATTCACGTGCCAAGCAAACGCCGTAAAGCTTATGATCACGTAGAAGTACTTGGCGCGGCTGAGCACAATTTAAAAAACATTGATGTTAAAATCCCGTTAAAAGTTTTTAGCTGTGTTACTGGCGTTTCCGGTTCCGGCAAGTCAACTTTGGTTAATGACATTTTATACCAAGCTTTGTACTCAAAATTTTGGGCCACTAACGACAAACCCGGCAAACACAAAGACTTAAAAGGTTACGGAAAAATTGATAAAGTTGTACTCGTTGACCAATCGCCGATCGGGCGCACCCCCAGATCAAACCCGGCTACGTATGTGGGGGTGTTTACCTATATTCGGGAACTTTTTGCCCAAACTAAAGAAGCTAAAGTTCGCGGTTATAAACCTGGGCGGTTTAGCTTCAATGTCATCGGCGGCCGATGCGAACACTGTGAAGGGGACGGCGTAATTAAAATTGAAATGCATTTTTTGCCGGATGTGTATGTGGAATGTGAAAAATGCAAAGGCACCCGCTATAACAAAGAAACGTTAACGGTAAAATACAAAGACAAAACGATTGCGGATGTGTTGAACATGACGGTGGAAGAGGCTTTAGAATTTTTTGATAAAATTCCACGCATTCAAAATAAATTACAAACCCTGTATGATGTCGGCTTGGAGTATATTGAACTTGGCCAAAGTGCGACTACCTTGTCAGGCGGTGAAGCCCAGCGGATTAAATTAACTTCTGAATTATCCCGACGCGGTGAAGGTAATACTTTGTATATGCTAGATGAACCAACCACCGGCCTGCATTTTCACGATGTTAAAAAATTATTGGATGTGTTTAACCGATTAGTGGATAAAGGTAATTCGGTCTTAGTGATTGAGCACAATTTAGATGTGATTAAGTCCGCCGATTGGGTAATTGACCTTGGCCCAGAAGGCGGCGACAAAGGCGGGCGGGTAGTGGCTGAAGGTACTCCCGAGCGCATTGCTAAATCGGCGCGTTGGAGCCACACCGGAAAATTTTTAAAAGATGTATTATAAGACCCTCTCCTGACAGGAGATGGGAGGGTGAGGTAGGTAAAAATTATCGAATGCCCCCTCACCTTAGTCCTCTCCCGCCAGGGGAGAGGAATCAATAGTGAAAATTTCTCGCGATAACAATTATTATGCCCAAACTAAAAACACAATTAACTAATCTCCCGCACCAACCCGGATGCTATTTATATTACAATTCCGCCGGCAAGCTTTTGTATATTGGCAAAGCTAAAGATATTAAAAAACGGGTGGCAAGTTATTTCACTAAAAATATTCATGACCCAAAAACCGAGAAACTAATTTCGGAAATTGCCAAGGTTGACTACATTGTAACAGATAACGAATTGGAGGCATATTTGTTGGAAAACAAGCTGATTAAAAAACGCCAACCAGTTTATAACATAATGTTAAAAGATGATAAAACATATGCTTATATTGAAATTACGAAGGAAAAATTTCCGCGGCTGGTGACGACGCGCACCAAATCTCCGGACAAAAAATTATTTGGCCCCTATCCCAGCGGTTATTCTCGCCAGCACGTTCTTCGCTTAGCCAATTCACTTTTCAAATTACGGGTTTGCAAAAAGTTACCCAAGCGGCCATGCTTGCTCTACCACATCAACCAATGCTCCGCGCCGTGTATTAACAACATTTCCGAAGGCGAATACGTGCGTAATGTTACATTAGCTGAAATGCTTTTAAAAGGTGATATTAAACCGTTGACAAAAAAGCTTGAATTTGAGATGGATAAATTTTCCAAACGCCAAGAGTATGAAATTGCTAAACTGAAGCGGGATCAAATGCGGGCGCTGCAATCTTTAGCCACCCAGCAGCGAGTCGATTTAAAAAAACGGTATGACCAAAACGTTATTAACTACGTCGCTACCGCCAAGCAAACCATTTTTGGCGTGTTTCGCATCAACAAAGGTGTGATTACAGGCAAGCAAGAATTTGTGTTTAAAAAAGAGTTAGCTTTATTAGAGGATTTTATTACCCGTTATTATGAAACCCACGATATCCCGGAAGAAATAATAATTCCTGAACGTTTTGAAAACCAAAAATTAGTGGCGGCGTATTTAACCAAAGCCAAAGGCAAAAAAGTCAGTTTCACCGTTCCGCAGAGAGGCGACAAAGTTAAATTACTTGATTTAGTCAAGACCAATATTTTAACTAAGGAAAAAGAAGAAGAAAGTGCTTTATTTGAACTGCGTCAAAAATTGAAGCTAGAAAATGTGCCACGAACGATTGAATGTTTTGATATTTCCAACTTAGGTGAAACTAATAAAGTTGGGTCAATGGTGTATTTCAAAGATGGCAAGCCGGACAAAAGCAATTATCGCCGGTTTAAAATTAGAACAGTTGAAGGCCAAAGCGATTATGATTCAATGCGCGAGGTAGTGCTGCGCCGCTATTTAAGACTGGTAAAAGAAAATAAAACACTGCCGGATTTAGTGATTGTTGACGGCGGCAAACCGCAAATGTCAGCCGCGCTTTCTGCCTTTCGCGAAATTGGCATTCAATTGCCCTTGATTGGTTTAGCTAAAAAACACGAAGAAGTGTACACCACCTACACCCAATATCCATTTCGCTTTTCCCGCCGCACTGACGCCCTTAAACTACTCCAGCACATCCGCGACGAAGCCCATCGTTTTGCGATTACTTATCACAGGGTGTTACGCAGCAAGGGCATGCGATAATCCTTCATCATGCCATGCCCGCGGAAGCGGGAATCCAGTTTCATGCCAGGATTCCGGATTGAAGTCCCGAAAGACACAATGTGTCGTTTTTTGATATACTATCCTTATGTTTCGCGACTACTTAGAGTCTTCCCGTTCAGCTGTTTATAGCATTTTGTTTATTTTGCCGTTTTTGTTAATTTATGAATTTGGTATTTTCTTTGGCGCACGCGGGCAAAACATTGGTGACTCATTTTTACGTTTAGGATATTATTTTTTTGTTTTCTTACTTGGCCCAACTATCAGCGCGGCAATAGCCGGGGTAGTTATTTTTATAGCTATTTTATTTGTCGTCAACCAAATCAAAGAGCAGAAAATTCGCATTCGTTTTAAATATTTTTTATTGATGCTGGCTGAAGTTTTGTTTTGGACAGTTGGCATTGCACTTTTTTTAGGTATCTTTTTTTACCGTAACACGCCGGAATTTTTTACGTTTCAACCAAATGAAAGCGCGCGCTACATGGCCTACGCTAATAACTTGCGGGATTTTTGGTCTATTTTTATCGGCAGTATTGGCGCTGGCGTGTTCGAAGAGCTGGTATTTCGGGTCATTGGCATCCGCTTGCTCTACGAACTGTTTAAAAATAAAATGTACCCGAAGTTTTCCGATGATCAGGGCGCTTTGCTCAAAGCAATTGGCGCTTCAGCACTGGTTTTTACAGTGCTGCATTATAAAGGCGTTGCTAATCCTTTTTCTTTGATTGGCATTTTTTTAATGGCTATTATTTTTTCCTTTTTATACTTGCGCCGCGGATATGGCATTGCCGCTACCACCCACGCGTTTTGGGATTTGTTTTTCTTTTTTGGTATTTTGGCTTAAAGTTATTATTACTTTCTTGAATAAGCCCATCGTTTTGCGATTACTTATCATCGCTTATTGAGGAGTTAGGGTATAAAGTAGGTTACCCGATTGTCATCCTGCTTGTCCGCCTCTGGCGGGAGGAGACCGCCTTAAGCGGGCGACGTGAGGATTTCAGGGATTGCCACGTCGCTACGCTCATCGCAATGACAAAATAACCAAATGTTTTAGGCACACACATTTTGCACCCTTTCTAGCGCCTCATTGGGCGTTAGTCCATCTAGGGCACAGTGTTCTAAGTTATTGTAATTAGTATTC
>PEZZ01000013.1 GCA_002773845.1 Candidatus Buchananbacteria bacterium CG10_big_fil_rev_8_21_14_0_10_42_9 | reverse complement strand
AGCAGTATTTGCCAGAAAGCATCAACAAGTATTAACAATTAATAATTACATATCCATTAGAGTGTAGACAAAGTTTACAAAAAAATGGGTACCCGCCAGTGTCCGGTACTATCAATTCAAATCAGAATAAATGCTACCGTGGAGAGCTATCACTTGTGAGCAAAGAAACAACCTATCACGACAGGCCGTGCCGGATTAACTAAAAAGATTAGTATCCAGAATTTGCCGCCAAAGAAAAACTTGAAATTGTCAAAGTTCAGGATTTCGGTTCGGAATTTTTGGCCAAACCCTCGCCGCCTGTGGCGGCGAAATGCGTCCGAACTATCTTCAGAATAGACCACAAAAACGAAAACACTTCATGTTGTATGAAGTGTTTTTGTTTTTTGATTTCAAATTGGGAATTGAACGAGAGGGTGGCGGGAGAGATGCTCTCCCGCATTGCCGGGGGTGACAGGTCGCCATAGGCGACCGCCAGAGGGGCGCCTGCCCGTCCGAAGCTTCGGCATAGGCGGGGAAGCCCCTATGGGGAGGAGTGAAAGCTCCGACTGAGATTCCCCCTTTAACCCGTCCGTAGCTTTTCGCCCTTCCGAAGCTTCATGCGGAGGAGGGTAGCGAAGGAGGGTGGGGTCGCCTGCAAAAACGTCCTCAAGATTTGAAGGCGTTTTGTGATATACTGTTCTTATGAAAGACTTTATTTTCATTGCTGGTGCACCTGGAAGTGGTAAAACTACCATAAGTAAACTACTTGCTGAAAAGCTTGGTAGTTTCGTAATTGATTTTGGTAAGTTACGTGAGTTTCACTTAAAACCTGACTGGTCAAATGAAAGCGCCGAGGAAGAGGAAATGTCATTTGAAAATTTGATTTTTATTCTTAAAAATTACAACCAGCGCGGTTATAAAAATGTTATTGTAAATGATTTACAAGATTTTAGAATTCAACAAATCCCAAAACTGTTATCAAAAATTAACTTTGTTATTTTTTCACTTATTGTTAATGATAATGCTGAGCTAAAAAAACGAATTGAGTCGGAAAGAGAAAGCGGATACAAAAATGTTGAAAAGGCGCTGAAATGGAATGGCGAATTAACCAAAAGGCCAGAAATTAAAAACGAATACAAAATTGATAATACCACCAATGCTCCCCAAGAAACGCTAACTAAGTTACTTCCTCTACTTAGTTGAAATACTATTTCGCTCTTTCGCGTACCGTTCGTAGGCTTCTTTGTCGCCGTAGGGCAAGAAGTTTTTTTGGTGGGGCAAGGGTATTCCCCTTTTGTGCATTATACCGCACCAATATTTTTCGGTTTCGCCGGCAATCACGCTGGCATATTTCAACAGGCCGTTGGCATAGCCGCAATAGGCGCAGTTTAGTTTTTGTAAAATATTCAAGTACCGCAACTTATGCCGGTCAATAATGATGTATTGCGAGCGCTTGACGTACGGGATGCCATAAATTGGGAAACAAACGCGATGATAAATTTCAAAACAAATATCTAAAAATACGAGCGGGATAATCATGGCGTAAATAATCGGCGCAAAAAGCAAGTGCGTAAACCAACGCGCTGGATAATGAATGTTTTTCATAAAAACTGACTACATTATACACTACTTACCTTACAAATTCATTAACAAAAGACCCCCAGGTTTGGGGGATCTTTTGAGATCCTTCGGCCGCGCTCAGGATGACAGTATTAAGATTCCGAGTACCAGTTAAGCAATAGTACTTCAATATTTGGATCACCGGCATTAACGAGTTCTTTAAACTTGTCTACATCGCTAAAGCCGTCCGGGGTACGATAATGATACGGATAAACCTGCTTTGGTTTGAATGCTAAAACCGCATTGGCCGCTTCTTCCACGTCCATGGTATAGGGCAAATTCATCGGCACAAAAGCAATGTCAATATCTTTTAAGTTTCGCATCTCTGGGATTCCAGCGGTGTCACCCGCGATATACACGCGCGTGCCGTTTCGCTCCACGACATAACCGTTGCCCCTGCCTTTGACATGAAACGCATCGTCAGATTCTGGCAAGTTGTACATTGGAATTGCAGTCACCGTGAAATCAAGCTGCGGGAATGCATCGCCGTTATCCATCACTACTGCGCGGCTGGCTAAAGGTTCAGGGCGTTTGCCGGGTGTCGCTGGCAGCATATCAGCCACTGCTTGCGGTACAACTAAAGTAGTTTCATCGCCAACCACATCTTCCAAGGTATCAATATCTAAATGGTCGCCATGAATATCAGTAATTAAAATAAAATCTGGCGCCGGCTGGCCGCTAAAAGCTTCAGCTCCGCCGACTGGGTCGGTATAAATCACATGCCCGCCCCACTCTAAAACCATGGTGGCGTGCGAAATTGGAGTAATTTTTACGTCTGATTGCGTTTGTGTTTCTGGCATAGCGGTATCTGGTTGTTGATGCGTTACTACTGGTTTTTCTTCTTGTGTTTTAGTGTAGTAAAAAAAGAGTCCGCTGGCAATTGCGATTAGGATGAGGGTAATAAGTATGTTTTTCATAACGCGATATTTAATTATCAGGTTTTTTAGTATAGCAATAAACCAAGGCCGTGTCGATGATGACAAATACAAAACCTCCGCTCAAGCGGAGGTTTTGTGGATTCCCATCCGAGGCGGGAATGGCGTTGTTGTTAGAGCGTGTCGCCTAATTCGTAATAATCAAGATGCGTTTGGGAAAGCGTCATCACTTCCGGCCATTCGTAGCCAAGCTCTAAAAAGCGTTCGGCCGACGGGATTAAGTTTTTAGTGCCAAGCTGGTAGTTTAATTCATATACAGTACCATCGGTTGGTGATTTAACAACCTCTACTAACGGATACGGCCGCAGATCCAACGGGTCAATCGTGATAATTTCGCCCCAATCGTTTTGTTGATACGACACAAAGGCGGTCGGAGACGGGATCGGAATTTTCAACCATTTAGTTTGATCAATGTAATAAACAGTTGGAGCGTCAGGTGTTTTCACAAGCCAAGCCCCGATGATACTATCAAATTCAGCTTGCGAGATATCTTCCACGTCGGCTAAATTATAGCCGTAATTTGCGAATGCGGTTGGGCCTGAAATATATAACTTTTTGCCCCCATACACTGCGTAAATGTCCGGTTGGCCGGCCACACGAATCAATCTTTCGGCCTTGGTGTAATCACTCAATGAACTACCCAAAACTTGACCGCCGCCTAAGGTGCCAGAACTGCCAGATAAATTTCCGTTAACACCGCCGATGCTTCCGCCAACGCCCGAGCCAATGCCGGTAATTTTATACAAACCTTGATTATAAAGTTGTTCAATATCAAACGCTGACAACGCGTAATTGTAAACGCGGATTTCATCCATTGAGCCGTCCAAATACTCAATATCATTTACCCCGTTAGCACCAATACTAATGTCTTGAGCAGAATTAGCAATGGTAAAAACGTCGTCTTTGCTCGCCACCTCAACTCCATTCACATAAAGCCTCATGGTTTGACCATCATAGGTACCGGCCACAAATTGCCAGGTGTTTAAAGCCAGCGGCGCATTAGACGTGTCTAAAGTATGCCAACGCCCGCCAATCGGTTGGATAGCAATGCGCAAACCGCCAAGACCAGTGGCTTGCAATAACTCATAAGAATAATGCTTAGACACGATTTTTCCAAAACGGGTAAAGGAATCAAGATTGACCCAAGCGGCCATAGTCACTTGATTATCATTCATATTTAAACTGGATCGGTGTGGCACTTTGACAACATCATTAACCCCATCAAAATCCAAATAACTATTATTATTTTCTTTTTGCCACGTCGCCCCGCTAATTGAACCGTCGTTATTCAAACCAGAGCTATCGTAAGCGATGTTACCAAAGCCGCTATCAAAATTTGAGTACAAAACCAATTGCCCGCTACCTGTGATTGTATCTTCAGTAAATTGGCTTGGCCCGCTAAAATTATCAACACCTAACACTTGGCCTTTGGTTTTGAAGCTGCCTTGATATTCAACTCGCTTAAAGAAAACATCGGTGGCGTGAATTTTAAAATTGTAATTCGTACCAGTTTCTAAATTCGTCAGTTGTATTTGTTGATCAATGCGTCGCGGCTTTGGGCAATCAACGTTCCGGCCAAAACCACGGCTGGTGCCATATTCAATGCGGCAATCAACTAAGTGATTAGTACGAAAACTAATAATAGCTGAAGTGTCTGAAATGTTTGTATCGTTGACAGAAGCTGGCCGCACATCGGATATGACTAAATCTTCATTTTCAGCGCGAAGATGAGGAATGGTAGTAAAAGTTTTATCTTGCCACAAACTTTTGTTATTATCCTCATCGCGAGAACCGACCTTATAGTGATAAATCCGCCCCGGTTGTAAATTTCTAATAGTTAAATCATGATACAAACGACGGTTACCATCTCCAATGCTTGCGCCGTACTCATCAGTTAGGCCATAAATGATTGTTGAATCAGCCGGTTCGCTAGTTACCCATTGAATTGTAGCGGTGGTGCCAGAAACATAAACGGTTCGAACATCAGAAATAATCGGGGATTGAGAATCAAACCTTTCTTCAGTTTCAAAAATTTGATCAAAAGTTTCAACCTCTTGGTCGGCGGTTTGAGAAATTATTCTAAAATGATAAACCGTATCCGGCACCAAATTAGTTAACCGAAATTCGTGCGCCGTATTTAATTTGTCACTTATTAAAAAATAACGATAATTTGTGTCGTTATTAAAAAACTCATCCGGCTCAAATTCAACCCTGGCATTGGCCGAAAAATTTGTATTCCAAGTAATAACCGCGGTGTCATCCTCGGCCTCCACAGAAATATTAGAAATGGTGAGCGGTAAGGCAGCTAAAAGCGGCGAAAATTGCAAAAAATTAGCTAAAATTAGCATAATAATTAACAACTTCGCAGTTACTTTTTTTGTTAATAAATTATTCATATTTGCCTTAATTTTCTAAGCAATATTGTAGAATACCAAATTTTCATGATTTTGTCAAGACTCCCCGGTAATGTGCACACACATATTGCACTTTTTGCTACTCTGGGGGCATATGTCAAAAACTATGCCCAAATCAACCAAAGAAGAAAAGTATCGTT
>PEZZ01000012.1:32467-39849 GCA_002773845.1 Candidatus Buchananbacteria bacterium CG10_big_fil_rev_8_21_14_0_10_42_9 | reverse complement strand
GCTTTTCATTATTTAAAGCAATTTAAGTATAATTTTGCTAAAATTAGCAAAATTTTTATTAACTGTTTATTAACATGGTACTTATTGACACCCTATGATACTTAGAGATACAATAAGAAAATCTTAACTAATTTAAAGTATAGTAATGGACCAAGAAATAAAACCGAACGCCGTGTACACCACTGATGAGGCAGAGCAAATTTTAAAAATCAGCAGTAGTACCATGAAGCGAATGCTAAAAAAGGAGTTAATCAGGGCCAACAAAGTAGGCAGGCAATACCGGATTTTAGGCAAAGAACTGCTACGCCTTGTTTCTCCTGACCTTGAGAAAAAAGCCATTAAACATTATCTCGGTGTCAAGCGCAGAGTCGTTGACCGGATTAATCAGTGGTAAAAATTGTATGGGAATTCACTTAGGAGACAACCGTTTTGTGCGGGCGTTAAGATTATCTCAAAGGGCTTTTGGGGATTATAGAAAACAAATTATGGCCCTCACCGCTTTTGGTTTTTTAAGTGGCATTTTAGAAGGCATCGGCGTGAATGCTTTAATCCCGCTTTTTTCATTCGCTCTGAATGGCGGCGGCCAAGGGACTGATTTTATTTCTCGAACGATCGAGAAATTTTTCAATTTTTTTGGGCTTAACTTAAGCGTATCCTATTTATTAGTTTTCATTGTTATACTTTTCATTCTCAAGGCGATTGTCGTTTTGTATCTCAACGTATTAAAAGCTAAAATAACTTCAGATTACGAAGCTAAGACCCAATCAAATTTATTAAAACACGTCTTGGCTTCACGCTGGGAATATTTGTTGCGGCAGAAACTGGGTCATCTTGAGAATATCATCAATACGGACGTTAAGCAAAGCGGTGTTTTACTTCAGCAAATCAGTAATGCGATAATGGTCGCGACAAGCTTATTGGTCTATACCATAGTTGCAATTAATATTTCGTTTGTTTTTACTTTAGCCACACTCGCGGTAGGGGGCGTTATTTTCTTCGTGTTTAAAAAGCATTTATTTATTACCAAACGCATTGGCCACGATCGCACCAGCACAAATAAAATGATCGCGCATTACATAAATGAGAACGTGGTTGGCATTAAAACGGTTAAAACTATGGGGGTAACCAAACCGATTTTAGATAAGGCCAATTTATTTTTTAATAAACTGAAGGAGCTCTCGATTGAAGAAACATGGAGAAAGACCATTACGACTGCTTTTATACAGCCAATCGGGGTAATTTTTATTTGTTTTATTTTTGCCATTACTTATACTTCGTCAACTTTTAATTTGGCAGTATTAGTGGCGATTGTTTATTTAATTCAAAGAATTTTTACTTATTTGCAGCAGCTTCAACGGGGGATGCAATCAGCCATGACCTTAATACCTCATTTGCAAAGCGTGGTAGATTATCAACAAATTGCATCAGAACAAAAAGAAAATGTCGATCAAGCCAAGCCTTTTATTTTCAAAAAATCGATTGTCTTTGATCATGTGACTTTCTCGTATCGCCAAGACACACCCGTTTTAAAAGGCATTTCTTTTAAGGTTAACAAAGGTGAAATGATTGGCATTGTCGGCCCGTCTGGCGCCGGCAAAACCACACTAGTTGATTTATTGTTACGTTTATTTCAACTTGACCAAGGAAGAATTTTGTTAGACGGGGTAGACGCCAATGACATCGACCTTGTCCAGTGGCGCAGTAAAATCGGTTATGTTTCCCAGGATATGTTTTTAATGAACGATACGATAGCTAATAATATCAGATTTTATAACCAGGCGTTGAGCCAAAAAGAAATTGAGGCGGCGGCAAAGCAAGCACAAATTCATGACTTTGTGCAAACTCTGCCAGAAAAATATGATTCAATAATTGGTGATCGGGGGGTGTTATTGTCTGGCGGTCAGCGACAAAGGGTGGTGATTGCAAGAGTTTTGGCGCAAAAGCCGGATGTGTTGGTGTTAGATGAGGCGACTAGCGCACTGGATAATGAATCAGAGGTTAAAATTCAAGAAGTGATTAGAAATCTAAGAGGCAAAGTTACTGTTTTGGTAATAGCGCACAGATTATCAACAATTATGGATTCTGACCAGCTTCTCATTTTAACGGACGGTAAAGTCAGTGAACAGGGGTTGCCGAAAACACTTTTAAAAGATAAAGAATCTTATTTTTCGAAAGTTTACAATATTCGTAATAATTAAAAGGCTTATATGTTAGATGGTAAAACTATTTTAATAACTGGAGGAACCGGTTCTTTTGGCAGAAATTTTGTTAAGCACATCTTGGCTAATTATAATCCAAAGAAAGTAATTGTTTTCAGCCGGGACGAGCTTAAACAATCCCAGATGCGGCATAAATTAAGCGATGCTCGGGTGCGGTATTTTATTGGCGATATCCGAGATTTATCCCGTTTGCAAAGAGCCTTCCATGGGGTGGATGTAATTATTCACGCGGCAGCATTAAAGCAAATTGATGCTCTTGAATATAATCCCTTTGAAGCAATTAATACAAATATCTTGGGCACCAAAAATGTAATTGAAGCAGCGATTGACCAGAGGGTCAAAAAAGTTGTTTTTGTTTCAACCGATAAAGCGGCTCAACCGGTTAATTTATATGGCGCAACTAAACTTTGCGCCGAAAAGTTAATTATCGACGCTAATACCTACTCGCCTACGACTACTCATTTTAGCTGTGTGCGATACGGAAATGTTCTAGGCAGCCGAGGCAGTATAGTTGAAGTTTTGCTTAGAGGTAAGAAAGACGGCACAGTACAAAGCATAAAGATTACCGACGAGAGAATGACACGATTTTGGATTACCCTTGACCAAGCCTTTGCTTTAGTTATGTTTGCCTTAGAACATATGGCCGGAGGAGAAATTTTTGTGCCCCGTATCCCAAGCATGAAGATTGTTGATTTATTTGATGCGATTGTCCCGGAGCTTAAGCGAGAAATAATGGGTATCCGTCCCGGCGAAAAATTGCATGAGGTTTTGTTAACAAGCGACGAAGCTCGGCATGCGTATGGACTGGAAGAATACTTTGTAATCCTACCTGAAAGCCGAGAGATCTTTGATATTGAAGAGCGCTTCAAGAAGTTTATTGGCCAAGGGCAAGCCCTGCCTAATGATTTTAGTTTTGCCAGCGACAAGAATGAAGAGTGGATTACTAAAGAAAGCCTAAAAACTATTATAGACAGTTTAGATATATGATTGCTTACGGCAAACAGTGGATAACGCCACAAGACATCAAGGCGGTTGACAGGATCTTGCGTTCCGGTTGGGTCACCCAAGGGCCGGCGATTTTAGCCTTTGAAAAAAAGTTAGCTAAATATTGTGGTGCTAAATATGTCGTCGCGGTTAATAACGGGACATCCGCATTACACTTAGCTTATTTGGCGTCTGGGATTGAGCCAGGAGACGAGGTTATTACTACCCCAAATTCTTTTGTGGCGACATCCAATATGCTTTTAGCCATAGGAGCTAAGCCAGTTTTTGCTGATATTCGCTTAGATACTTACAACATTGATGAAACTAAAATTGAAAAGCTGATTACTCAAAAAACTCGGGCGATAGTGCCAATTGACTTCGCTGGTCAACCTAGCGCCATGGCTGAGATTAAAAAAATTGCAAGTAAACATAAACTTTTAATCATTGATGACGGCGCTCATGCCTTAGGGGCAAAGTATAATGGCAAAAAAGTTGGCGGTTTAGCTGATCTAACCACATTCAGCTTTCATCCCGTTAAGCCAATCACAACAGGTGAAGGCGGCGCAGTCGCGACCAACAATAAAAAGTATTATGATAAATTGCTTTTACTCAGAAGCCAGGGTGTTCAAAAAGATAAGGCAGGCAAAAATGTGATGACAGTTTTGGGATATAATTATCGCATGACAGATTTTCAAGCTGCTTTGGGTTCAAGCCAACTTCAACGCCTTAATTTTTTTTTAAAAAAGCGTCATCAAGTGGCGGCCTGGTACAAAAGGGAACTCAAAGATTTGAAAGATATTATTTTACCTCAGGAAATAAAAGGTAACTATTCAGGTTGGCATATTTATGTCGTGAGAGTGACTAATCCACGCCGCCGAAATAAATTAATGAAGTATTTAAAACAACAAGGCATCGGTGTGAATTTTCATTTTCCGCCAATTTATAAACAGCCTTACTATCGGCAGCATGGTTTTAGCAAGACATCTTTAAAGAATGCTGAGCTATATGAAGCTACTGCCTTAACTTTGCCGTTGCACCCTCAACTAACTAAAAAAGAAGTTAATTATATTGTCGGGCGGATAAAACGTTTTTATAACAAATATGAGATTTAAGAACATAGATAAATTAATTTTATTTGGGGGTTCGTTTTTGATGGCGGAAATTGCCTCGCAATTGGCTAATCATAATGATTTTGAGATTGTGGTTTTTAGTTCGGCCCGGCATTTGGATGAAAAATTACCTAAGCAAACGCTAAGAACTATATTGAAGAAAAATAAGATTAGATATTTTAATTCAGAAAATATCAACACTGATAAAAGGTTACCAAAAGAGATTACTCCCAGAAGTTTAGGCGTGGCAATTGGTGCGGCCTGGGTTTTTGACGCCAAGGTCGTTAATCGCTTTGCTAAAAATCATTTACTTGACTGCATGAGCATTGATTTACCCCGTTATCGCGGCGGGGCACATCACACGTGGCGAATTTTGCACCAAAATAATAAAGGTGTTGTTAACATGCAAATTATTAAAGGAGGCATTAAGGCTTTTCAATTAGGTCCGGTGATTATGCGGGAAGAATTCACTTATCCTGCTAAGTTTCAAAAGACTTCCGATTTTTATAATTTTGCCGTTAAAAAAGAAGCACTTTTTTTAAAAAAGTTTTTACGACAGCTAAAACTTGGTAAAAATTTCGCCGTGATAAAATTGAACGAATCGGAATCCTCAACTTATCCATTTTTATCGACTAAAGACCACGGTTTAATTAACTGGGCTTGGGCCGGTGAAGACATTGCCTTATTTATTAATGCCCTTGACGATCCTTACCCGGGCGCATCAACATTTTATAACCGCAAAAAAGTTTTCATAAAAGACTGTCAACTTTTACCGCCCCAAGAGAAATATCATCCTTTTACTGCCGGGGTTGTGGTTAGAAAAAATAAACAAGGAATTTACTTGGCCACTTTGGGAAATTTACTTCTAGTTAAAAAAGTTTATGACAATCATGCCAGAAGCATTATCAACAAAATCACCGTTGGCAGTAGATTTTTTACCCCCTCTAGTGAATTGGACAAAGCGGCACAATTTCAGGTTGAATATGACGCCATCGGCATTAAAAAATAAAGTATTTCTATGAGTTCAATGATGAAAATTTTGGAAAAAGTAAGTGGCCTAGCGGTTGCCCCAGTATCCTCTGATACGGATAAGCAAAATGATATATTATGCCAAGAGTTGCCGTTTAAAGTTTTAGAGTATCCCACCGGCAGCAAACATAACGGTTGGATTATTCCCCATAACTGGGAAGTGTTAAAGGCAGAGATCAAAAAAGATGGCAAATTAATTTACGATGGTAAAAAGCATCCGCTTGGGGTAATAGGGCTATCCGAGCCTTTTAGCGGCACAGTCTCTTTAAGTGAATTAAAAAAGCATTTGTATTTTTTTGAAAAATCGCCTGAGGATATTGTTTATCATTGCGACCAGTATTATAAGCCATATAAAAAATTATGGGGTTTTTCAGTGCCATATAATTTGTATAAAACTCTTACGGCAGGGGACTATGATGTTGAGCTAATCACTTTGCATACGGAAGGGAGAATGAAAGTTTTGGAGTACACCCTTCAAGGGAAATCGCCTAAAACGATTATTTTTAACGCTCATAACTGCCACGCCGCTCAAATTAATGATGGTCCGGCGGGGTATGCTGTTTTAGTTGAGGTGATGAAAAAATTGAGCCAACAATCTACAAAGTATTCGTATCGATTAATTATTGCGCCAGAACACATTGGCACTGTCTTTTATTTGGCTAGCCTTAAGCCGAAAGAAATAGATAATTTTAAACTGGGAATATTTATGGAGATGGTTGGCAATGATAATGAATTTGCTCTTCAGCAAAGTTTTACGGGGGAAAGTTACATCGACAAGATTGCCCACCATATTTTGAAATTTGATGCCGCAAGTTATTGGAGTGATACTTTTAGAAAGATAGTTGGCAATGACGAGAGCGTATGGGAAGCTCCGGGGTATGAGGTGCCGATGATTTCACTTTCTCGCTGTGAGCCGAAGACTTTATATCCGCAGTATCATTTAAGTTCTGATACGGTTGATATTATAAAGCCGGAAAAATTGGAGGAAACCGTTGATGTAACAATGGCAATGATAGACGTAATAGAAAAAAATTGTTATTTGAAACGTAAGTTTACTGGCTTAATTGCCTTAAGCAATCCTCAGTATGATTTGTATATTTCTCCGGGCAGTGACCCTTCTATTAAAAACGAAGCCTTAGCCGATCAAGCTAAATGGTCAGAATTGATGAACTATTTGCCTCGTTATTTTGATGAAAGTATTTCAATTTTGGATATTGCTATAAAGCATGATCTGCCATTCCGGCAAGTTTATGCTTATCTGTTGAAGTTTAAAGAAAAGGGGTTGGTAGAGTTTATAGAAAAAGATTTGTTTTAACTATATGGCGCAAGCAAAAAAAATTGTGGGTGAAAGAGTTTATTTAAGAGAGTTGACTTTAGCCGACGCGACGCAAGAGTATTGTGATTGGTTAAACGACCCGGAAGTCAACTATTATTTAGAAACTCGTCAATCAACTATTTCAGAACTTGAAAAATACATCCAAAAGCAAATAGATGATCCGAATTCATTTTTTGTCGGTATTTTTGATAACACCAATGATTTGCATATAGGTAATATTAAATTGGAACCGATTGAATGGGACAAAAAGGTTGCCACTTTTGGAATTTTAATTGGTAATAAAGATTATTGGAACAAAGGCATCGGCACGGAGGCTACAAATTTGATAGTGCGGCATGCATTTGAAGAAATGCAGCTGGATGAAATAAAGCTGGGCGTAATTGATCTTAACAAAAGGGCTATTCGTGCCTATGAAAAAGTTGGTTTTAAGATGACGGGCGTCCGGAAGAATGCGATTGACCATGACGGCCAAAAATTTGATGATGTAATTATGACAATTAAAAAAGAAAATTATGTCTAATGGCTTACCTAATTTAAAACGCTGCACTCGTTGCATTATGCCTGAGACATGGGAGTCAATTAACTTTGATTCAGAAGGCGTTTGTAACATTTGTCGCAACCACGAAGTTAAACAAACAATTGATTGGGACAAAAAGCGCCAAGAATTTGTTGATTTGGCCAACCAGTATAAAGGCAAAGGCTCGT
>PEZZ01000012.1:0-32429 GCA_002773845.1 Candidatus Buchananbacteria bacterium CG10_big_fil_rev_8_21_14_0_10_42_9 | reverse complement strand
ACTTTTACTTTGTACTCTTTGATGAAAGATTTTGGTTTAAAGCCATTAGTGGTGAGCTTTGACCATGGTTTTTATCGTCCTAAGACTTTAGAAAACAGAATTAGAGCTATGAAAAAGCTAGGGGTAGATTTTTTATCTTTCCGCTCAGATTGGCAAATCGTGAAAAGGTTAATGCTAGAATCACTTAAACGTAAGGGTGATTTTCACTGGCATGCGCACACTGCTACTTTTGCGTACCCGATGCAAATTGCCGTTAAGTTTGGAATCCCGTTAGTTGTTTGGGGCGAGCCAAGCGCGGAATACACAGCTTATTATGGCTACGATGAGCCAGAGGAAGTAGATGAGCGCCGTTTTAACCGTTTTATTAACTTAGGTATTAATGCCGAAGATATGGTTGGTATGGTTGATAAAGTGACAATGAGGGATTTGGAGCCTTATCGTTATCCGAGCCGACAAGAACTAGCCGGGATTAAGTGCCGGTCAATTTGTTTAGGCAGTTACGTTCCGTGGGATGTAAAAAAACATGTGGAGATTATAAAACGTGAATTGGAATGGGAAACAGATGAAGTCGAAGGATATCCACCCGAATATGGTTATGAAAAAATTGAGGATATGTTTCAGGGGACTGACGATTATTTAAAATTTATTAAACGCGGTTTGGCCCGAACTTGCCACCTAACTAGTATTGATGTACGCAACGGCAGAATGACTCGGGATAAGGCGTTAGAACTGGCCGGGCAATACGACGGTAAGCGCCCGGCGAGTTTGGATGTATTTTTGGAGTACGTTGGAATTACCGAAGACGAGTTTATGAAAATAGCTATGTCGCACCAAGTAGCGCCTTATAAACATGATCCATCAAAGACTGAACGGGGAAAGGAGTTGTGGGATCAAAAATTATGGGACCGAACTAAATGTTAGTGATTATTGATTATGACATGGGCAATGTTCGTTCGGTCAGCAAGGCTTTTGAATTGCTGAATGCCGAGGTGGTAATTTCGCACAGGCCGACAGATATTTTGCAAGCCAGCCGCATTGTTTTGCCGGGAGTTGGAGCATTTGCCGACGGCATGAAGCATTTAAAAGAAAGAAATTTAATTGAGCCATTGGAACAAGCAGTTATAAAAGACCAAAAACCATTTTTAGGCATCTGCCTAGGTATGCAATTATTAGCTCAAGGCAGTGAAGAGTTTGGCAAACATCAAGGTTTAGGTTGGATTGACGCGCAAGTCAAGCCGCTTAAAATAGCGGATAATGATTTGAAAGTACCACACGTTGGTTGGAATGAAATTAAGTATAATGAAAGTTGTTCACTTTTTAACGGTTTAAAGACAAGATCAGAATTTTATTTTGTCCATAGCTATCATATGATTTGCCAAAGCCCAAAAGACATAGTCGCTACAACTGACTACGGCATCCAAATTACCGCCGCAATTTTACAGGATAATATTTTTGCCACTCAGTTTCATCCCGAGAAAAGTCAAACCTCAGGTTTAAGACTGTTAACTAATTTTGTTAATTGGAACGGTCATGGTTAAAAAAAGAATAATCCCCTGTTTGTTGTTAAAGGACGGACGTTGCGTCAAGGGCGTTAATTTTATGAATCATCGTGATGTCGGCCATCCGGTTACTAACGCCAAAATTTATGATGCCCAAGGCGCCGATGAATTAATTTTTTTAGATATAACCGCTAGTCGCGACAAGCGCTCGATATTGTTTGATATTGTCTCCCAAACAGCCGATGAGTGCTTTATGCCCCTAACTGTTGGCGGAGGCATAGCCGCATTGGAAGATATTCAGGAGTTATTACGAGCCGGGGCAGATAAAATTTCTATTAATACTATCGCAGCAGAGCAGCCTAAATTTATTACTGATGCCGCTAAACGTTATGGCAAACAGTGTATTGTGGTGGCAATTGATTATAAACAAAATGATAATGGTAAGTTGGAAGTTTTTACCCATAGTGGGAGCAAAGCCACTGGGCTTGATCCGGTGGAGTGGGCAAAAGAAGCCGAGCGGCTTGGCGCCGGAGAAATTTTACTGACAAATATAGATCAAGAAGGTACTAGGGGTGGTTATGATATTGCAACGATTAGGCAAGTGGCTGATGCTTTATCCATACCGGTAATCGCTTCAGGCGGAGTCGGGAGTTTAGAAGATTTAGCTAAGGGTATAAATGAGGGACATGCGTCAGCTGTATCTTTGGGTAGCATTTTGCATTTTACTAATCAGAGTGTGATTAAAGCCCGAGATTATTTACACACCCTTAACGTGCCGGTTAGAATTAACGCTTAATATGAAGATATTAATTAATGGTTTTGGTTCAATCGGCCAACGCCACTATAAAAATTTAAAAGCGCTCGGATTTAGTGATATTTATGTGTTTGATATAAATAAGAAACGACTTAAAAATAAGTCCATTAAAACTGTTTCAAATGTGACTATTGAAACGCTTAAAGATTTTGATGTAGTTATGATTTGTAACCCCAATAATGCCCACGTCAAAAGTGCTTCCGCCGCCGTCAAGGCCGGGTGTCACGTTTTTATTGAAAAACCTTTATCACATTCAACTCAAGGCATAAAAGAACTTATTAAACTAGCGAAACAAAAAAAGGCGATTACGATGGTAGCGTGCAATATGCGTTTTCACCCCTGTTTAAAATTTATTAAAAAATATATCGACGCTGGCAAATTAGGGCGAATTAAACTCATCAATCATTACTTTGGGTATTATTTGCCTAAATGGCGGCCGGGCCAAGATTACCGAAAAAACTATGCGGCTAAACGTGCTACGGGCGGAGGAATTATTTTGGATGATATTCATGAGTTTGATTTACTTTTTTGGCTGAATAAATTTTCTGAGGTAACTAATTCAAGTGTAATAGCCACCAAGTTAAGCGATTTGCAAATAGAGACAGAAGATGTTGGAGTAGCTGCGTTTACTTTTAAAAATGGATCGTATGGGTTTGTGGGATGCGATTATCTACAAAATCAATACACTCGGACTTGTGAGGTAATTGGCAGTGAAGGTAAGTTAAGTTGGGATTTTAATCGCAATATTGTTTGGCTGGAAATAAATAATCAAAAGAAAAAAGTATATGAATCAAGGAAGTTTAAGGTTAATGACATGTATGTGGATGAATTAAAGTATTTTTTAAGATGCGTCAAGAATAAAGCCAAAACATTCAATGATTTTGAGCGGGGGTTTTACACATTAAAATATTGTTTACAAAGATGAAAAATAAAGTTTTATGTATTATTCAGGCCCGTATGGGGTCAACTAGACTGCCCGGTAAAGTGCTAAAGCAAGTTAACGGTATGCCTTTGTTAGAATATGAAATTAGCCGCCTAGGAAGATCCACGCTGGTTGATCGGGTTGTGGTGGCAACAACTACTGACCCAAGTGATGACAAGGTAGAGGCACTATGCAAAAAGCTAGAAGTAGATTGCTTTAGGGGGTCGAACGAAGATGTGCTAGAACGTTATTATCAATGTGCATTGAGCTATCCTGAATATCAAACCATAGTGAGAGTGACTGGGGACTGCCCTTTAATTGACCCGGCAGTTATAGATAAAGTGATTCAAGCGTTCAATCAGAGTCAAGTTGATTACGCGGCTAACATTATTAAAGAAACTTTTCCTGACGGCATGGACGTGGAAGTTTTTACTTTGGACGCTTTAACCCGGGCCGCGAAAGAAGCCAAGCTGCAATCCGAACGAGAACATGTTACTTTATTTATTCGTAATAATGATTTTTTTAAAAAGTACAATCTGGCAGCGACAAAAAATTATTCCAGCTATCGTTTAACCGTTGATAATCCCGAAGATTTTGAAGTCATTGAGTTTTTAATTAAACATACTGACGTTAATGCTACTTACAATGATTTCATTCGTTTGCTTGATGAGAATCCGGAAGTTAAATTAAAAAATACTAATATTAAACGTAATGAAGGTCTTGCTAAGTCACTGGCAAGCGATAAATTAATAAAATAATATGACTAAAAAGTTTACTCAAAGTAATCAAATGTTTAAAAAGGTTAAGCAAGTTATTCCCTTAGCTTCTCAAACTTTTAGTAAAAGTTATTTGCAATATGTTAAAGGCCAAGCTCCGTTATTTGTAACTCGCGCCCAAGGGGCGCATATTTGGGACGTTGACGGGAACGAGTACATAGACATGATCAATGGTTTACTGCCGGTTATTTTAGGGTATCAATATCCGGCTGTTGATAAAGCCATTCGAGAGCAACTAAATAAAGGGATTACTTTTTCATTGTCTTCAACTTTAGAATATGAGCTAGCAAAACTTTTAGTTAAACATATTCCCTGCGCCGAAATGGTGCGGTTTGGCAAAAATGGTTCTGACGCCACCACAGGTGCTGTGCGGGTGGCTCGGGCATATACTGGCCGCGACCATATAGCCGTTGGCGGATACCACGGTTGGCATGATTGGTACATTGGTTCAACCGCCCGGTCCCTTGGTGTGCCGAAAAGCACCCGTGCCTTGACGCATACATTTAAATATAATGATATTACTTCATTAAAAAAATTGATGGCCCGCCATAAACTTGCTGCGGTTATCTTGGAGCCCATGAATTACGTTGAGCCTCAAGACGATTTCTTGCACCAAGTCAGGAAGTTGACCCGCCAACACGGCGCCCTTTTGATTTTTGATGAAATTATTACCGGTTTTCGCTATCACCTTGGAGGGGCCCAAAAACTATTTGGGGTTACACCAGACTTAGCCACCTTTGGAAAATCTATGGGTAATGGTATGCCAATTGCCGCGTTAGTTGGCAAGCGTAAATACATGAAAATTGTTGATGATATTTTCTATTCGTTTACTTTTGGCGGAGAAGCTTTATCACTCGCGGCATCCATTGCAACAATTAAAGAGATGGAGCGCAAAAAAGTTATTCCGGCAATTTGGAAAAAAGGCAAGTATTTACAGATGACCGTGAATAAGCTACTCAAGCAAAATGGTCTAGAAGATATTATTTCAGTCGCCGGGAAGCCGTGCTGGCAAGTTTTTATTATTCAAGATGCGCGAAACAGCAACGCCTTAGAGATAAAAACTTATATTCAACAGGAACTATTGCAGCGGGGGATTTTATGGCTTGGGCAACATAATATGAGTTTTAGCCACACCCAAAAAGACCTTGAGATTTTGATCAGCGCATATAAAGGAATTCTACCGGAGCTAAAAAAGTTGTTGGATAACGGTAAGTTAACGCAGGCTTTGCGCGGTAAGCCAATTACAAATATTTTTAAAGTCAGGTAAATATGTTGGGCATAATTATTTTAGGCGGGGGATTAATTGAAGAAAAAGATGGGACTTGGCGCACCACAAATTTTGACGAAGGTGATAATTTTGGTGTTAATGGTGATCGTGTCCGTGTGGTTGCGGCGGCATATTTAGCCAATGAATATCCTGATGCACTTTTGATTCCAGCCAGCGGCAAAGGTCAGTACGCTTCGATTTCTGGCGCACCGACAATTGCTTCAGTTATCAAGCAAGAGTTAATAGAACTGGGTGTACCAAAAGACAGAATTATCCTGGAAGAAGATTCAAAAAATACATATCAAAATTTGGCTGGCGTAATTGATATTATTAAAGCTAAAGATATTTCGGAGATTAAAATTGTTTCTAATTTGTGGCATATACCCAGAGTCAAGGCTATGATTGAAACTCATCCTAAGCTTAAAGAATTTTATTCTGCTATTCCATACGAATTGGTGTTTGCTGAAGACATTGCGATAGAAAATGAGCCAGGTAGCTGGCAAGCAGATATTGAGCAAGCTTACGGCTCCAAAGCAATGGAAAAACGGCTTGAGTTAGAAGACAAGGGTATAGAGCAAATAAAAAACGGTACATATCAATATGAATAAAAAAAGCTTTGCGATAAAAACTTCTAAAGGCCAAAAAAATGTTGGCTTTGGATTTCCGTGTTTTATAATCGCTGAAATGTCCGCTAACCATGAGCAAGATTATGACCAAGCGGTTGCGATTATCAAAGCAGCTGCCGCAGCCGGCGCTGATGCAGTTAAGTTGCAAACTTACACAGCTGACACTTTAACTATAGATTCTGATCAAGAGTGGTTCCAAGTTGACGGCAAAGATAATCCCGAAAGTTGGAAAAACCAATCATTTTATGAATTATATCAAAAAGCTTATACTCCGTGGGAGTGGCACGCTGATTTGCAAAAACTTGCCCATGAATTGGGGTTAATATTTTTTTCCACGCCTTTTGACAATAGCGCAGTTGATTTTTTGGAACAGCTACAAGTGCCTTGCTACAAAATTGCATCGTATGAAGCCACCGACATTCCACTATTAAAAAAGGTTGCTGCTACTTGCAAACCAGTAATTTTATCAGTTGGTTTCGCGAGCTTAGAAGAAATTGAGTTAGCTTTAAAGACGCTAAAGGACAATGGGGCAAAAGATGTTGCTCTCCTTCATTGTACGGCTTCATATAGCTTAGAGCCCAAAGTAGAGAATACGCATCTAGCTACTATGCTTGATTTAGCTGATAGGTTTAACGTGGTAGTAGGATTTTCTGACAATATGGGTGGCATTGAGGTGCCGGCCCTAGCGGCGGCTAAAGGCGCCTCTATTATAGAAAAGCATTTAGTGATAAACCACGATGGCAAGGCCTTAGACAATACTTTTTCTTTGGATCAAAAAGAATTTGCTAAAATGGTTGAAAAAATTCGTGAGCAAGAAAAAGTTATGGGTAATATTTCTTACGGTCCAAGAACCAAACAAGAAGAAGGCAATAAACGGTTTCGGCGTTCACTATTTGCAGTTCAAGATATTAAAAAAGGTGAACCTTTTACGCCGAACAATGTTCGCGTTATCAGGCCAGCTAATGGACTACCGCCTAAAGATTATGAAAAAGTTTTAACTAAAATGGCTAAATCAGATATTCGACGAGGCACGCCTTTAAGCTGGGATTTAATAAAATAAGTAATTTGTATGAAAATTAACATTATTATTGATAATCAGAACAGTTGGTTTTTCAAAAAAGCTAAAAGGTTAGTAACTCAAATTAAAAAGTTAGGGCATCGTTGTGTTATTTATGACACTCAAGCAAAGATTCCCAAAAATTCTGACATCTCGTTTTTTTTAAGTTGTGAAGATTATATTACTAAAACTACCCGGGCCAAAAGTAAATTTAACATTGTTGTTCATGCCAGCGATTTGCCAAACGGCAAGGGCATGTCGCCAACCACGTGGCAAATCATAGAAGGCAAAAATAAGATCCCGGTAACTTTATTTGAAGTAGCAGAAGGGTTTGATAGTGGTAATTGGTATTTGAAGAATAGCTTTACGCTAGATGGCCATGAGTTGGTAGATGAGTGGCAAGAAAAATTATTTCTTTGCATTGAACGAATGGTTTTGAATTTTGTTAAGCGCAGCCAAAAGATTAAAGCGCACAAGCAGGTTGGTAAAAGTAGTGTTTATAAGCGCCGCGGCCCGAAAGATAGTGAGCTAGACATCAACCAGAGTATTAAGAAGCAATTTAACCTCTTGCGCGTAGTTGATAATGAGAAATATCCAGCCTGGTTTAAATATAAAGGCAAGAAGTATGTACTTAAAATATATAAGCAAAAATAATGGCCTCAGAATTTTCAAATAAGCGCGTTTTAATTTTTCAGCAACGGGGCTGGGGTTTTAGGATTGGACATTATTTAGCGAAGCGGCTGGTTTTAGAAGGTGCGAAAATTGGGGCGCTGACGTTTAAACGCAGCACGCATAATTTTATTGTTGAACAAAAAGAAGTACAGTACGAAATGATTATTAATCATGATGATATTATGAGCGATCCCAAAAGTTATTTAGCAGGGGAGCACTATTCGCTGGAAGAGATTGGTAAAGCTTTAGGCATTGATTCGATGTGGCAAATTATCGCTACCTCACGACGGCATACGCGTTCATATAAAGATAAATTTTATTATAGTTACCGTCAAAATGTATCTGACGAGGAAATTCTAGATTATGTTATGGCGGCGTATAAATGTATTAAATCAATTTTTGAAAAATTCAAACCGGAAGTGATAATTGTTCCGAATTTCCCGGACGTTTTTCATATCATGTGTAATTTGTATGCTGAGCAAAAAGGCGTCACGATGCTGGCAATTACTGATCCGCGAATAAAAGGTTATAACATTTTTACACATTACTATAAAGAAAACAAAGGCTTGTTTTATGATCATGTGGACGCACTTAACGCTGAAAAAACTAATTCACCTAACAGGGATAAAGCTAAAAAATACATTCAAGAATTTCGTGCTCAGTTTAAAAAACCATATTTTACCGTGGTTCACAGTGGGGGAAAAACATTTAAGCAGTGGATTAAATATTGGCTTAAGCCGTGGTATCATATTTGGCTGTGGTACACGACCGAACATGTTAACTATATAAAAAGCACAGGAATTTCGATTGACTACCGACCCCCGAGAATTATTTTACGTGACTTTTTTGCTTCCCGCCGGTATGCGCGTTTTATGGATAAGTATGAGTATTATCCGTTTGACCAAATTAAAAAGTTTGTTTATTTTCCGCTTCAATTTCAACCGGAAGCGGTGATTGACGTAGCGGCGCCGTACTATAGCAACCAAATTGAGACAGCCCGCCAAATAGCCATGTCTCTGCCCGGCGATTATACTTTGGTTGTTAAGGAACACCCGGCTATGGTCGGATTGCGCTCTCCGTCATATATTGAAAAATTAGCCCGGACCATCAATGTGAAGCTAATTGACTATCGTATTCCAACTCAAGATGTTTTAAAGAGAACAGACTTAGTTATCAGCCCAAATGGCACCACTTTAGTCGAGGCGGCTTTCTATAACAAACCGGCAATTCAATTGGGGAATTTAGGCACCATGCTTAAGCTGCCAAATGTTTTTCAGCATTCAGACATTACTACTATAACCTCAAAGATTAAGGAATTGCTTAAAACAAATTTACAATCTCCTGAGTACGAACAGAAGTTAGAAAATTATGTGGCGGCTGTAATGGATACTGGCCTGGAATTTAATTATTATCAAGTTTGGGAACAAGCCGAGAAGGGCGATATGGAAAAATTGTGGCAATTTTATAGAGCTGAAATTAAACGGGTGTTAAATATATGAAAATTAGCGTTGTCATACCAACTCATAACCGCCCACAATATCTAGAAGAGAGTTTGCGTTCCGTTTTGAATCAGAGTTTAAGCCCGTATGAAGTTTTAGTTGTAAATAATGGCGATAATAAAGTTAAGCTACCGTCCGATATGGATACAGTTAAAATTATAGACATTGAACCGCATGCCGGTGCGGCCAAAGCTAGAAATGCGGGAGCTGCTTTGGCGGCGGGAGATTTTGTGGCATTTATAGATGATGATGATTTGTGGCATAAAGATTATCTAAAAAATGTTTCAAACGCCATTAGCCGCGGTGCTAAATGCATGATTAGCCGTTTAGATAAGTTACAAAATGACAAAGTTGTACCATACAAGAATGCACATAACAAATTAAGCCAAGACGCAATTTTAGTTTATAATCCGGGAATAACAGGCAGCAATATCGTTATTAGCAAGGATTTATTTAAACAAGTCGGCGGGTTTGACGCCAAGCTGCCCCCTTCAGAAGATAAAAGTTTGATTTTAGAACTTCTAATGAAAAATATAAAAGTTGTTACTTTGCCGGACAATCAAGCTATTATTCGTGAGCATGGCGCCGAAAGATTAACTGACGCGGGCAAAATGGCAAAAGGTATTTTTGAGTTTACTAAAAAGTATGGGAGCATTATGAATACAAAGCAAAAAATTGCTAATTGGCTAAAAATATATCGCTATCGCTATGAGGCGGGGAATAAGTTTGCCTTAGCGCCATTTGCCACACTTTATACACTTACTCGAGTGATGAAATTATTACGCATATGAATTTAGTTATTAGACCATCCAAAGCTTACTTATTTGATCGGCTGGAAAAAGAACTGAAGAAGTTTACTTACGGGGTTGGAATTGATGCGGCCTCAGCTAATTTTAAAAATCGTAAAATGTTTAAAACGGATAGGTACTATGGTATTGATAGTGATTTGGCCGCTTTGAAAAATGGAGTAGAGAAGTATAATTCAGGTAACACATTTGGTATCTATGCTGATATGAAAAAGTTAGATGCTTTGCCCAGCGGCAGCGCTGAGGTGGTAGTGTCAACCAATAGTTTAGACCATTTACCGGGGCAAGACAAAATAGTGGCGATTGAACATCTATGCCGAATAACGGCTAAGCCTGGCGAATTGCTTTTTCAGCTTTCGATGGATAACTTATTTCCTGACGCGATCAAGATGGCACAAAAATATTTTAGTAATGTCAAAATAGTTTATTATAAGAATTTAGCCAGCCGGTTGTATGAATCAATTTTTGAACGTAAGGGTGATTTAGGTTCGCATCCAATTGCCGGATTGAGGCCATTTCGTTTGTTTGCATGGCTCATTAGCCGCTTAGAATTTCTAACCGGCTTCACTAAAATTGGCAACCAGCAAGCATTGGTTTTTTGTAAAAACAAAAAAGGGGATTTGCCAGAAAGTAACTTTGATTTGTCAAAGATTTCGGCAGACGGGAGAATTTATTCATTAATAGATTAATCAGATGAGAAAAATATTTACATTCGGTAGAAAAATTAGAAACAAGGCTAAGTCGACTTTAAGTAATTTATTGTTAAAAACTCCTTTGGCATTAAACAGTCCTTATTTGGCGGCAATGTCTTTAGCTTTTTTGACTAAAAAGGAGAATAGCAATGGTTCAAAGTATAAAGTTTTGGCGTTGGCGAGAAGTATCTTTATGGATGATGTCAAAGCCATGTCTGAGTTTAGCGGACAAATTGAATTTTTGAGCACGCCTTTGCCATACTGGCAGATATTTTTTGACCACTTTATGCGAGGACCGAAATATGAATTATTAGAAGAGAATAATTATCATGTCACAAATTATTGCACAGAAGGCAGAGAAAAATACTTTCAATTCATAATGAAGTTTTTGCCAGCGTATAAAAAGTTTAGCGGCTTTAAAGCTATTTTAACAGGTAATTTTGCTTACATGCCCCAACAAGAATTAGCCAGGGCCTGCACCAAGTTAAACATTCCATTTATTGTTTTGCATAAAGAAGCGGTTGCGGTTTCAGAGTCGTACGAAAATTATGTTAATCAATACAAAAATCATAAATTTATTGGCGCCAAAGTATTGTTTTATAACAAGCAAAATATGGAAGGGCTATTGAATATTAATATGGCTGGCCTAAGTCGCGACAATAGTTCAATTGTGGGCATTCCTCGCTTTGATAATTATTTTTTATCACCTGACGAAAAACCAAATCGAAAACAAATTGTTTTTTTCTCTTTTTGGCCGCGCCATAGTTTTCGTTACATTACCAAAGACGAAGATAAGTTAAAAAAAATTGATGAACGTTCAGAACAATTCTTTAAAATGGTAATGGAGCTGGCAAAAAAGCATCCGGATGTTAGCTTTGTGGTGAAAACCAAGAGAGCCAAGCACTTTGTGGAATATGTTGAGAATATATTAAATAAATATTTTAAAGACGGGATAGCTAATTTTAAGATTACAAATATTGGTGATCCTTCGGAAATGATTCACCAGTCGTTGGCGGTAATTGGATTTAGCTCCACAACCTTAATTGAAGCAATCGTAGTCGGTAAATTGATTGTGACGCCTGATTTTGATGATATTATGGCAGGCCAGCCATGGGACTATTTTACTAACCACCAGAAGCTGGTTCATTACGCTCGGGACATTGAAACGCTTGAACAATTGTTATTTGAAAAGGCTCATAATTTTCAGTATGACCGCGAGGCAAGGGATGATTTTTTGAACGAATATATCTCGACCACGGCCGGCGGGGCGAGTAAAAAAGCTGAGCACGCAATAATTGAAACCATTGAAACATATAATAAATTAAGCTAATATAGCAATTCAACTTAAATATATGAAAACATCTATGGATTTACCTAGTAAAGTGAAGATTGGCAATAAATATATAGGCGAAAACGAGCCGACATATTTCATCGCCGAGATAGGGAATAATCATAACGGTGATTATTATTTAGCGAAAAAACACATACAAGCGGCCGTTGATGCCGGTGCTGATGCCGTGAAATTGCAAAAAAGATCAGTGTCCGGCACGTTTACTAGGGAGCTATTGGAAAGAGCCCAAACTAAGGATCAAATTTTTGGCGCCACCTATGGAGAATATCGGAAACGTCTGGAGTTAAATGAGGATGAGTTTATCCACTTGAAAAGATTTGCTGAAGATTTGGGGGTTACTTTTTTTGCCACGCCTTTTGATAAAGAGAGTGTTGATTTTTTAGAGAAGGTAAGCCAAGAGGTTTACAAGATAGCTTCGTTTGATGTAACGAATATTCCGCTAATTGAGTATATTGCCAAGCAAGGCAAGCCGGTTATTTTATCTTTAGGTATGTCGACGATGGAAGAAGCAGATGAAGCAGTGGCGGCAATACTAAAGTATAATAAACAATTAATTATTATGTATTGCCTTTCAATTTATCCAACACCTGAAAACAAGATTAATTTATTGACAATTTCGTTGCTTAAAGAACATTTCTCGCCCTTGCCGGTGGGCTATTCGGGCCATGAGAAAGGTTTTATCCCAACATTGGCGGCAGTGAGCATCGGTGCAAAATGCGTTGAGCGTCATTTTACCTTAAATAAAAATTTACCCGGGCCTGACCACGCGACTGTGAGCATTGAGCCGAGTGAATTTAAAGATATGGTGGACAACGCCCGGGCGATTGAGCAGTCCTTAGGTACGCCAGTAAAGAAATTGTGGGACGACGAGATTAAAACGAGGGAAAAACATAGTAAAAGCATAGTATCTGCCACAAACCTACCGGCCGGCACCGTTATCACAGAAGAAATGATTATTTGTAAAAGTCCAGGTTACGGGTTAAAACCTAAAATGATTCAAGAAATTGTTGGCAAGCGAATAAAAATTGATATTCCAGCAGATACTGTATTAATTGAGGACCATATTGAATTTTAATATGAACCATCTGAAAGAATTATTTGATTTAAGCGGCAAGGTTGCAATTGTAACTGGCGGTTTGGGCATGCTCGGTTCTGAATACACCCAGACTTTAGTGCGGGCTGGCGCAAAAGTTGCTATTTTCGACAAACAACAAATGGTTTCTGGACACGCATTGAGTTCGCTTATTGAGAGCGGTGCGGTATTGAATATAAAAGTTGATATAACTAAGCGAAAGGAAGTTGAATCAGCTTTGGCATCTGTTATTGATACCTTTGGCTTGCCCCAAATTTTAATTAACAACGCCGCAATTGATTTTCCGCCAATTAATGGCGGGGGAGAAAATTTTGAGAATTATCCAATTGAAAAATGGAATGATACTTTAGCGGTTAATTTAACGGGCATGTTTATTTGTTGCCAGGTAGTCGGGGCCAAGATGGCTGAAAACAATGACGGTAGTATTATTAATATCTCTTCTATTTATGGGTTGTTGTCGCCAGATCAAAGAATTTATAAAGATTTTGTGAAACCAGCAGCTTACAGCGTGACTAAATCAGGGGTTTTGAACTTAACCCGCTACCTGGCTACTTATTGGGCAAGTAAAAATGTTAGAGTCAATACATTAACCTTGGGCGGAGTAGGGTCTGGCCAAGATCAAGAATTTATTAATAAATATAGCGATAAAACTCCACTAGGCAGAATGGCAAAGAAAGATGACTATAATGGCGCCATCTTGTTTTTGTCTTCTAACGCATCCTCGTACATGACTGGGTCAAACCTGGTTATTGATGGCGGATGGAGCGCTTGGTAAATAATCAAACTTATATGAAGATAGAAAATGTTGAGTTTTTAAAATGTGATGCTGGTTGGCGGCAGTGGCTTTTTATTAAAATTACTACGAATACTGGCTTAACTGGATATAGCGAGTGTACTGATTCGCATGGGTCTCCGTCGGGTATAGCCGGCGTGGTAAGCGACTTAAAGCCAAGGCTTATTGGGAAAAATCCTTTAGCCTTTGAAGCTATTTATTGGGAATTATACGCCGCTACAAGGCAAAGTGTTGGGAGTATTATTCAAAAAGCAATTGGCGGTATTGAAAATGCATTACTTGATATTGTCGGTAAGCATCACAACGTTAGGGTCTGTGATCTTTTCGGCGGCCCGATTAGAGATACAATTCCAGTTTATTGGTCTCATTGGGGTACGACAAGAGTTAGGGCAGCTGACAAGGTCGGTGTGCCGCAGCTTAAAGGTTTAGATGATGTTGCAAAATTTGTATCTCAAACAAAAGCCATGGGCTTCAATACAATCAAAACTAATATCGCTTGCTTCAAGCCCGAACCTCACATCTATATGCCAGGCTTTAACGGTCCGGCCGAGCTGAATTACTCCCAAACGCTGTTAAATGATTTGGAACAATACGTGAAGACAATTAGATCGGCGGGCGGAGATGAATTCGGCATAATTGTCGATTTGAATTACAACTTTAAAACTGATGGCTATAAAAAAGTGGCTAAAGTTTTAGAGCCTTATAATTTAACTTGGTTAGAGATTGATTCTTACGATGCTAAAGCCTTGGCACAGATTAAAGAACATACAACCACGCCAATTTGTTCGGGTGAAAATTTATACGGTGTAAGGCAATATAAGCCATATTTAGAGAATTATTCCATGGACTTTGCTAGCATTGATGTTATTTGGAACGGATTTGTTCAATCCAAAAAGATCTCAGATTTAGCAGAAGTTTATGAGATGAATATCACGCCTCATAATTATTACAGCCATTTGGCCACATTTATTAGCGCCCAATTTGCAGCCTTAGTGCCAAATCTTAAAACTTTAGAAGTTGACGTTGATGACGTGCCTTGGAAAGACGAATTAACTAGCGCTAAGCCAGAAATAAATCAAGGCATTTTGACATTAAATGATAAGCCGGGCTGGGGATGTGATATTAATGAAGACGTTTTAAAAGCCCACCCGGTAAGTTAAATATGGTTAAAAGCTTTAATCCACAACTTATTGCCATTTTAGGCCCCGGCGCCATAGGCGGTTTAATTGCGGCGATTTTATGGAAGCAGGGGGTAGATGTAATTGCCGTTGGGACTAAGCGTACAGTTGATTTGATTAATAAAGAAGGATTGAAGCTAGACAGCGTTAAGTACGGGCGATTTACAGCCCATCCTAAGGCTACTACCCAATTAACTCAAACGCCAGACTTATTATTTGTCAGCACTAAGTCTACTAATCTAAAGTCGTCACTCAATTCACTAAAAGATAAATTTGGGTTAGGCGTAGCTTTGTTGAATGGCTTGTCGCATATGGATATTTTACGCCAAACACTTGGCCCCAAGGTGATAGCTGGATCGATTTTAACAGAATCGTATAGGCAAAGCTCAAATGAAATTGTTCACCCTTCCAAGGCAACTGTTGTTGGACTGGCTCCGAATGAGGAAGTTGGCATGAGTGAAGTAAAGCAAATTTCCACCTGGTTAAATGGCCATGGAATTCAAACAAAAATATATGCTAACGATAAAGAGGTTTTGTGGAAAAAGCTTTGCCGCTTAAATGCTCTGGCTTGCACAACCGCCGCATCAGGCATGAAGCTTGGTGACCTTAGAAAAAATTCTGATTGGATGGAATCTCTTCTTAAGTGTTTAAAAGAGGCAGCTTCGGTAGCGCAGGCTGAGGGCGTGAGTATAAATATTGAAGAGGAAATTGCCAGAGTGAATAAAATCGGGGTTAATTTTAAATCTTCAATGCTGAGAGATATTGAGAACAAAAAAACCCCTGAGCTTGAGGCCATTCCCGGTGCTATTATCGACGCCGGGAGCAAGCACGGAATTTCATGCCCAGTTATTTCAGATTTAAAAAATCAGATAAAGAGAAAAGTTAAAGCGTATGCCTGATCAAAAAAAATATAAAATTATTGGATTAATTCCCGCCCGAGCTGGTTCAAAACGAGTTAAGGATAAAAACATTCGGCCACTTAATTCGCATCCAATGATTGCGTATACTATTAGCGCGGCGCAAGCAAGCGGTTTGTTTGACAGAATTGTTGTTTCGACTGACTCTGAGATTATCCAAAAAATCGCTATTTATTATGGCGCGGACGCACCTTTTTTAAGGCCCCAAGAATTTGCAAATTCAACTTCGCCTGACATTGAATGGATTAAGCACGCGCTTGAAAATATAGAAGAAAAGTATGATATTTTTGCTATCCTTCGCCCAACCAGCCCGTTTAGATCAGCAGATACAATCCGGCGAGCGTATCAGGAGTTTATCAATAATCAAAAGATTGATTCTTTAAGAGCGGTAGAACTTTGCAAGCAACACCCGGGCAAGATGTGGATAATTGAAGGTGAGACCATGAAACCGCTTTTGAATCAAGATCATTTGGAAGTGGCTTGGCATGCTGGGCAATACCAAGCGTTACCAAAGGTTTATGTGCAGAATAGTAGCTTAGAGATGGCTTGGACCAAAGTAGTTGATAAATACAACACGCGAGAAGGTAAAATTTTAGGCCCTTTTTTAACTGAAGGCTATGAAGGCTTTGCCGTTGATTACAAATCTGATTGGGAGTGGTTAGAAAAAATGATACGAACAGGTGATGTAGCATTGCCGAAAGTAAATAAACAGCCTTTTAAACATCAATAAAGATATGACTTATCCATCCGAAATAGTTCACTGGATTGCCGGCAAAGAGACCGCTGGCGAATCGGGAGCTTATTTCAATAAATTTAGTCCTGCCAGCGGGGAAGTTTTATCTAGAGTTATTGCCGGTGATACCAATGATATTGATTTAGCCATACAAGCCGCTAGCCAATCTTATCCAAATTGGTCAAACTCAAATACTGCTCAAAGGGCTGATTTAGTCGCCCAGGCGGCAAACCTTTTAGAGCAAAAGAGCAGGGCCGCAGCCGAGATAATATCTTTAGAGTCAGGCAAGTCGGAAATAATTTCTCTTGGGGAAGTTAACTGGGCGGTAAAAATGGGACAATTTTGGGCTAGCCAGGCCGATAGGTTTGATGAAGTTGAAGTGCTAAAAAGCTCTGTGGCAAAAAGGCGAGTTCAAATGATTAGGCAAAGTCTTGGACCAGGTGTTTTAATTACGCCGTTTAATAATCCCTTAGCCGGCATTGCATCAAAAGTTTTCCCGGCGCTACTTTGTGGCAATACTATCGTTTTAAAATCTCATGAAGATACGCCCTACATTGCGGTTTGGTTCGGTAAAATTTTGAAAGAAGCTGGTCTGCCACAAGGAGTATACAATGTGGTTCAGGGTAAAGGCAGTGATATTGGCACACCATTAGTTACTGACAAGCGGGTTCAGTTTGTAAGCTTTACGGGGTCAGTTGCGACCGCTCAAACTATTATTAAAGCTTCGGCTGACCGCCTGACAAAAACCATGGTGGAAGCCGGCGGAAAAAATCCAATTATTATTTGTGATGATGCTAATTTGGAAAAGGCTGTCGAGGCGGCGGTAGGTTCAGGTTTTATTGACACCGGACAGCGATGTGCGTCAGGTAGTCGCGTTATTGTGATGCGTGAAGTGTATGATCAGTTTAAGGAGATGTATTTGGCCAAGGTTAAATCCTTGAAATCAGGCACTGGCAATAGTGATGATTTAGGAGCGATTATAAACCAGAGAAGATTGGATGAGATTTTATTATCGGTTGAGGAGGCCGTGCGAAAGGGTGCGACCCTTTTATGTGGCGGTAAAAGAATTGACCGCCCTGGCTTTTTTATGGAACCGACTGTTTTGGAAAATGTGGGACCCAACGATAAAATATCAAAGGCAGAGGTTTTTGGCCCGGTTGTTATTTTGTATCAGGCCAATGATTTTGATGAGGCTATAAATCTAGCTAACGACGCTGATTATAAGCTAACAGGCGCAATCCACACTAGTGATCTAAAAAAGGGCATGACGTTTATAAAACGTTACATCGCGGGCGTTGCCAGAGTCAATGGACCAACTCACGGCTCGGAGCCCCATACACCATTTGGCGGCTTAGGTTTATCCGGCAATGGTTGGAAAGAAACTGGTTGGCAAGCGATGAATTTTTATTCGGATTTGAAGCAAGTTAGTTTTGATGATTAATTTACCATAATTATGGAACCGGAAATCAAAGATAAGTTGCTACGCATTAAATTACTCGCTTTGGATTTCGACGGTATCTTTACTGATGGCTATGTATACGTTGATCAAGATGGTAAGGAGTCGGTTCGGGCTAGCCGGATTGACGGTATGGGAATTGAGCTATTAAAAAAGGCAGGCATTGAAATAATTGTTTTATCCAAAGAGGAAAACCCAGTCGTGAGTGCTAGATGTAAAAAGTTAGGGATTAATTGCTGGCAAGGGATACATAATAGCGAAGGCAAGCTTGATATCTTGCGGCGTATTATGAAAGAAAAGGATTTGTCCTCCGACGAGGTTATATACATGGGGGACGATGTTAATGATATCAAAGTTTTCCCAGCGGTTGGCTTAGCGATTACTGTTTTTGATGCTCCCGAGGTTGTTAAAAAATCATGTCAATATATTACTAAGAGAAAAAGGGGAGAGCATGTCGTAAGAGAAGTGGCAGATCTTATTTTATCCGCACAGAACAAACCTTTGACGTACTAACCTATGCCCGTACTACGTTTTATACCGAAAAAAGAAATTGAGAGAGTTGTCAGGCAGGTTAATGACCGATTCTCACGGGCGGCTTTATTGGCCGATATTTTTAGAATTAATACGCTGTCTATGATAATGGAGGCTGGCTCTGGTCATTTAGGCTCGAGTTTTTCAAGCTTAGATATTGTGGTATGGCTTTGGACAAATGTTATGAAAAATCCAAATCAGCCAAATGAGCAAGAGTCAGACACTTTTTTTTCTTCCAAAGGCCATGATGCGCCAGGATTGTATGCTGCGCTGATTGGGTTAGGGTATTTAGACTATGAAAAAATTCATCAATTACGACGTTTAGGCGGCCTGCCCGGACATCCAGATATTCACACGCCATATATTGCATTTAACACTGGTTCGCTCGGCATGGGAATTTCTAAAGCGCGCGGGCTGGCACATGCCAGGCGTCTTGAGAGAAAGGCCGGAAGATTTTATGTCATGACGGGAGATGGCGAATTGCAAGAAGGCCAAATTTGGGAGTCTTTACAGCCGGCGGTAAACCATAAAATGTCTGAGATTACTGTGATTATTGATCATAATAAACTACAATCCGACATTGAAATTAAACATGTCAGCGATTTAGGTGACTTGGAGTCAAAATTTAAAGCCTTTGGTTGGGCAGTGTTTAGGGTCGACGGGCACGACCTGCATGAATTTTCCCAGGCGATTGAACAGGCAAAACAAACCAAGGACAAACCTCAGGTCATTATTGCCGACACGGTAAAAGGTAAGGGGAGTAGCATAACTGAACCCAAGCAGCATACTAGCGAAGATGAGTTATACAATTTCCACGCCGGCGCACCCGCGCAAGAAGATTACCAAAAAATTTGGGATGAGTTAGCCAAACGAGTTAATGGAGCGCTTATTAAATTGGGATTGGAAAAATTAAAGTATGAGGAACATGAAATTAGCCCAAACGCGGAAATACAACATCCTCAAAGATTAATTTCAGCCTATGAAAGTGAGTTAGCCGCGCTGGGCAAAGAACACGATGAAATAGTTGTCCTTGACGGGGATTTGATGAAAGACACCGGTCAAATTTCATTTAAAAAAGAATTTCCCGACAGGTTTTTGGAATGCGGTATCGCCGAACAAGATATGGTATCTGTGGCTGGAGGTCTGGCGCGTGGCGGCAAATTGCCGGTGGTGCACTCTTTTGCTTGTTTTTTATCAACGCGGCCAAATGAACATATATACAACAATGCGACTGAAGAAACTAAAATAATCTACGTCGGTTCATTGGCTGGACTTTTGCCTGGCGGCCCCGGGCATTCACACCAGTCAGTCCGGGATATATCGGCCTTAGGGTCTGTGCCGGGGTTAACTTTGGTTGAGCCTAGTAGCGAGAAAGAAACTCAGATGGCGTTGCGGTGGGCAGTTAAAGAAAACGATCTTAGTACGTATATTCGCATGGTTAGTGTGCCAGTTGAGACACCGTTTGAACTTCCGGCAGGCTACAAATTAGTACGCGGGCAAGGTGTAAAAATTTTAGATGGGACTGATATAGTGATTTTTGCTTATGGTCCGGTATTGCTAAGTGAAGCAGTAAAAGCGGCCGAGTTACTTAATGGCAAAGGCGTCAGCGCGGCGATATATAACTTGCCTTGGCTTAACGTTGTTAATACGAAGTGGCTGCGTGAGGTAACACAAAATTTTAATCAAATCTTTACTCTCGATAATCATTACGCAACCTTTGGGCAGGGAAGCTTGATTGCGGCGAAACTTGATAAGCCGGTTATTTCTTTTGGCTTAAATAAAGTTCCTGAATGCGGCAGTAATCAAGAGGTTTTAGAACATCATAAACTCGATGCCGCATCGCTGGCTCGGAGAATTGAGAAAAACAATAAAGCTTAGTTACCGCCCGCCGCGGGAGATAATCGTTTTAATTGTGCGCAATAGAATGGCTAGATCCAAAAAAATGGATCGGTTTTTAATATAATATAAATCGTATTGAAGTTTTTCTCCTGTGTATTCAGTTGAAGCGTCATACGCTAAATTGACTTGAGCCCAGCCGGTAAGTCCCGGCTTTACCAAGTGGCGTTCATTATAAAATGGCACTTTACTGCTTAACTCTTGGTAAAATTCCGGGCGTTCCGGCCGCGGGCCGATAAAACTCATTTCACCTCTGAGGATATTAATCAGTTGCGGCAACTCATCAATCCTAGTTTTGCGCATAAATTTACCTAGCCGCGTTATGCGTTTATCGTCTTTGGCTGACCAAACCGCGCCGTTAGCTTCTGCGTTAGCGACCATTGATCTAAACTTAAGAATTTCAAATTCTTTTTGGTTTTTGCCAAGGCGTTTTTGTTTATAAAAAATTGGCCCGGGACTGTCAGCTTTAATGGCCAGGGCAATAAAGGGTAACAATATTAATGTAATTGATCCAAGCAAAGCCGCTAAGATGATATCCAGTAAACGTTTTATCAAATCAAAGGCTTGCTTGCTTTGTTCGTTTAAATTTTCTAAAAACCACAGTTGCCCGATAGTGTTGATTAGAATTTTACTGCTGATGTTTTCGTAAAACGTGTCTAGGTTGTGAATGGCTAGTTTTTGATCCAAGCATTTAAACACTTCCTCAATAATAGCTGGATTTTCCCTGGCGTCATTAGCCATGATTATAGTGTCGATATTATTTTGGCGAATGTAATTTTTTAGGGTTTTAAAATCAAACGTTTCCACCGCCAACAAATCAATTATTTTATAGCCCAAGTGAGACTTAGAGTTTAGCTCGTTTTTAACGGTTTCAGTCTCTTCATTTTTACCGATGATTATGGCTTTGCGTAAAACTAATTTGTTTCTCGTAATTCTGATTATAAATTGACGCCATAAAGTAAATAGCAGGCTAAAAATAACAACATCAATAACTAAAATTGTTTGCGGGCGAATGTTTGTAAAGCGATAGGCAAAAAAGTAAAAAATAGCTGTGGCAATTAACGCATTAATTACCATGTCTCGCGTCAGGGTGTAATAAAATTTAGATTGTTGTTGGTATTTGCGCAAATCATACCACTCATCAATAAATAAAACTAAAAACCAAATGGCAAATACAATAGTAAATGGCCAAACATGCCGTAACCAAGCATCTGAAGTTGGCGTAACAAAATACCTTGCCGTAAGCGCTAAATACAAAGAGACATATAGTAAAATGATGTCTCCTATGATTAAAATAAATTTTCTAACGTTTAATCCCATAAATTTATTCCCCAAGCTAAGCCGAGGGGCAAACTCATTAGAGTATACTGATTTTACCATAATTTTTCAAGCATAAAGGAAAACCCGGCGGGCCGATGAGAAGCGTCTTAGCATACACGCTACTCACCGGCGCACGCCGGGTAAAAATTACTGAAGCATCTCCCTGGGCACGATCTTGATACGGCACGAACGGCCTTTGATCGCGCCAGGGTAGTGGCGGCCGTACTCGACGACGAGCAGGTCACCGTTATGCAGAAAGGCGAGTCCGGTACCGCATACATTCGGCACAACCAGTTTGTCGCCCCGGTAGATTCCCCGAGCATGCTCACACCTTGCACCCGTGATGAACCAGGGCGCGACGTGGCGGCTAAAGGCGATGCCGTACGTCTCCGGCGCGATGGCGTCAAGGTACTGACGCTGTGTGATCTGGCCGTCTTCCACCGTGTAGCGTCAGACGTCATGCCATTCATCGTTGTACTCAATCGTCCAGAGCTGGGCCACGCCATCGTCCTTAACTTTTAGGGCGCACGACGCTACGTGCAGATAGGGATCGCGTGGGGGAAGGGTAACGGTGCCGACCCATGCCCAGCGATCATCCTGGCTCACCGGCGGGCGAAGGCGTTCGAACTCCCGAAGCCCGTTGCGTTTGGTGGGTACCTGCCAGTGGCACCCGTAGGTGTCACAATACACGTAGAGGGGCACTCCAGCCTCAATGGCGGCGTAGCCAGCGAGCGTCTCCTGAGCCGAGAGCTTCGGGCTCGAGGATACACCGATGACAACTGCCGTGGCCTTACGGGCTGACGTCACAATCTGATCGGGGGCTCCGATGATTGGGTTGCCATGGCCAAGAAACGCTATGACGGCTGTTTCTCGACTTTGTAGCTCAGCCGCCAGCTTGCTCAGCGCCAAGGAAGGCGCTTTATCTCTGGCGACCAATAGAATACCGGAATTAGGCACTTGCGCACCTTCCTTTCTATGTTAAAAGAACTATGTCTTGCGAACGCCCAATTGCGAACACAAGAACAAAAAAGAATACGGCATTTGGATCTAAATGTCAACAGGCCATTGACCATGCTGGCACAAATCATTATAATACTTAAGATTATGAAGCTTTCAGTACAATCATTAAAAGGGCGTACGGCGCTTGCCTGGGTGCTTGGCGGGCTCATTACAATTGGCATTTATGCCATTTTATTTTTGCCTGCTTTTTTGCATAGCCAGTTCTTTTTTCCGTTTATTGTGCCTAAAAATATTGTCTTTAGAATAATTGTTGAAATAATATTTGGCGCTTATGTGATTTTGGCCATGACCAAAAAGTTTCCGCGCCCGCGCCTAGATTGGCTTTCTGGTTCGGTCGCATTACTATTTGTGGTTATGGTTGTGAGCATGTTTTTCGGCGAGAATTTACGTAGCAGCTTATTTAGCACCTACGAGCGGATGAGCGGTGTTATCCATTATCTGCACGTATTTTTATTCTTTTTTGTGCTGACTCAATTTATCACAAGCAAAAAGCAAATCGCTGATTTTTTGACCTTTACTGTGTTCGTCAATTTAGTCATTGCGCTACTAGCATTAACCCAGCAGTTAAATATCCCGGTCTTTTTGGCATCCTCTGGCGGCACTCGGCTGACTGGAACAATAGGCAATGCCGCTTTTTACGGCGGTTATTTAGTACTTAATATTTTTATTGTTCTTTTCTTTTTATTGTCCAATTCCAAAAGCAAGCTTCAACTCAACCCCAAAGTTTTCGCTTGGTCGATTATTTTGTTTGATATTTTTATTGTTGGACATGAGTTTTTAATGCGCTCGCGGGGCCTAGATGGAGGTTTATTTTTTGCAATTTTGAAAAGTAATATTTTAATTGCCATCGCGATTGGGTTAAACGCGCTGGCGATTTGGTATCTTTTGAAGCTTAGCCGGCCCTGGCGTTATATGAGCAATAAAATAGTTTTATGGTCATTGCTTATTTTTCAAATTTACATTTTATTTCACACTCAAACCCGAGGGGCGATAATCGCCCTGCTGGCTGGTTTAGTTTTACTGGCTGGATTTTTGGGCCATGTGAGCGATAAGAAAAAAACCAAACAAACCTATTACGGCCTTGGGTTATTACTAATTTTTATTCAACTTATTTTTTATTTGATTCGCGACTCCAGGTTAGTCACTGAATCAATAGTGCTGGCACGGCTTGGCAAGGAAATTCCTTTAGTGGGGATTTATTTCAGTGTTTTAATGTTAGTAATTTTGCTAGTTTATTCATTTTGGCGCAAGCAGAAAAATTTGGCGGCGTTTTTTTCAGTTATAGTTTTTGTAATACTTTTAGCCACCCCTTACACAGCGTATAAAGTTAGAAATGAGCCGTGGGCCCAAGCGTCATTTCCGGTTAATTTGATTATTGTACCTTTAAATAGTTTTTTGACGGGCCCTGGCAGCACTACAATTGAATCAAGAGTACTGACTTGGCAGGCGAGTTGGAGCGGATGGAAAGACCATTTATTACTTGGTTATGGCCCGGAAAATTATTATATTGCTTTTAATAAAAATTTTCCGATTCCAATTTACCAAGACGCTGGCTCGCGCATATGGTTTGACCGGGCGCATAATTTTGTGTTTGATTGGGGCGTGTCCACTGGCATTTTAGGGCTGGCAGCCTACGCGTCTATTTTTGTTGTGGCATTTTGGTATTTATTAATATTGTATCGACGCGATCGGTCCAACCGAGCTTTTGCCGCCTTAATGGCGTTATTAGTAGCTTTTTTAATTCAAAATTTATTCGTCTTTGATACTTTGAATACAGATGTTGTAATATTTCTAATTTTTGCCTCGCTTGTTCCATTGGTGCATGGCCGCCCAGAGCAAAGGCAGCTAAACCACGATGTGATTAAAGTTAAATATGGTCAGGCGGCGCTAATCATTTTGGTGGTAGCGGTTTTTATCTATCATTTTAACGTTAAACCGGCCCGGGCGAACCATGAGTTATTTAAAGTCCTGCGCCAGATTAATCAGCAAGCAATCACATTTAATGATGCTGTTGATTCATTAGAGCATTCAATTAACACTGGCTTAATAGGTAAAGATGAGGCTAGGCAACAGTTGGCTAATTTTGTGTTACCGCAATTGGGCAATGATAAAATTGCACCTGATGACAGATTAAAAGCAATGCAGCTGGTTTTAAAAGAGCTTAAAAAAACCGCGGCTAACAATCCACAAAATACACGTTATTTATTATGGCTAGCCCAAGCTTATAATCGAGCTGCCAGAGTTGACCCGCAATATGCGCAGTCAGCAATTAAGGTTTTAAATCAAGCCATTGAAATTAGCGAGAAAAGAGCCGGCGTCTATTATGAGCTTGGCCAATCATATCTATTGGCAAACCAACCAGACCAGGCGATTGAAGCGTTAGAGTTTGCGGTTCAACTTAATCCAGATATTCGTGAGTCACAAATGAATTTAGGCAGCGTTTTAATATTATTAGACAAGCATGATAAATTTGACGGGTTATTGAACGATGTGATTAGCCGGGATATCTTACTTTTAGGAGACTACTTGAGATTTGTAGATATGTACAAAAACAAAAATGATGTCCAAAGAGTGTTGCGGTTGTATCAAGTAGCTGTTGAAAAATTTACCGACAACCCAGACGTCTATGTTAGCTTAGCCCAAACTTATAAGCAATTAAGCGAAGACACGTTAGCTAAGCAGGCCTTTGAGCAAGCCTTAAAATTAAAACCTGATTTAGATATTAGTTTAGACGATTTATGAAAAACTTAGCTTCAGTTTTGTTTAGCATAACTGTCTTGGCGGCAGTGGTTTTAATATATGGCCGAACTGACACAATGGCTAAAATGAAATTGGCTAGTCATGAATCTGGACAAATTGTTGTGAAGTTTAAAGAACTTAGCGGATTATATACTTTTAAGTTTGAAAGTAATAGCGATCTAAGATCCGTGCTGACAGCCTATAACAACAATCCTTTAGTGGAGTATGCTGAATTAAATTATATTTTTCAGACGACAAATTTTCCCAATGATCCTGAATATGGGAAACAAAATTACATTCAACTTATTTCCGCACGCGAGGCTTGGTCCAAGGAGCTTTTATATAAACAGCTCAAAGGTTTAAAAGGGGATGCAACGATTGCCTTTTTGGATACGGGTATTGATACTGACCACCCTGATCTACAAAGCAAGCTTTGGATAAATGAAAATGAAATTCCAAATAATGGTATTGATGATGACGGCAATGGATATATTGACGATTACAATGGCTGGAATTTTGTGAGCAAAAATTCTAACATTAATCCAGACACTACCGGAGCCTATTCTTTAGACGCGCTTCAGCACGGCACGGTGATGGCAAGCATTGCCGCGGCTGAATCAAATAATAATGAAGGTGTTACGGGCATTAGTTGGGATGCTAAAGTAATGTCGCTTAAGGTTTTAAACAATCAGGGCCTAGGATCGTCATTAGATGTTAAATCAGCTATTGATTACGCCGTCGCTAACGGCGCCGATGTAATTAACATGAGTTTTTTTGGCCTTGGCTACAATCAGTTTTTATATGATGCTATCCAATCAGCCTACAACGCAGGTGTGGTAATTGTCGCGGCAGCTGGCAATACGGATTCACCTGAAAACGGCAATAATTTAAATGTTCAAAAATCCTATCCGGTTTGCTATGACAACCCTAACGGCACTAACTATGTGATTGGAGTTGCGGCCTTAGATAACTTGGGGCGAAAGTCGGTTTTTTCCAGCTACGGGTCAGATTGTGTTGATATCTCAGCTCCTGGCGAAGGTTTTTATGCGGCGACTATGTATAATCCGCAAGTTGGCCTTACTACTTTTTATGGGGGCCCCTTTGCCGGCACTTCTGTGGCCTCTCCGGTAATTGCTGGCGGAGCCGCGGTTGTAAGATCAATGAGGCCAGATTTAAGCAACGGAGAGGTGATAGATATTATCATTAAGGCGGCGGATGACTTAAGTGCCGTAGACACAGAGTTTGCCCAAGATTTAGGCAGTGGACGTTTCAATTTACTAAAAGCGGTAAATCGAGCCGAAACATTTGCAGGTAAAACTCCGGCTAAAGAAATTAGTAACGTCTATGTCGTCGTTGGTCTTGGTTTTCAGTCAGTGCCACAAGTTAAAGTTTTAGATGCCAATAAAAAGTTAGTGTCAAGTTTCTTCCCCTACGATTTAAATTTTAACGGAGCGATCAATGTCGCGACGGGAGATGTTAACGGCGATGGGGCGGCGGAAATCATTACCGCACCTGGACCGGGCGGCGGACCGCACGTGAGAATTTATGATCGTTTTGGTAATAGCATCGGCCAGTTCTTCGCTTATAATCAATTTTTTAGAGGGGGTGTTAATATTGCTGTCGGTGATGTTGATAATGACGGGCAACTGGAAATTATCACTGGAGCCGGACCGGGCGGCGGACCGCACGTGAGAATATTCGATTATCGCGGAAATTTAGAAAATGAGTTTTTTGCCTACGCGCCAGGATTTAGGGGGGGAGTTAATGTAGCGAGCGGAGACTTAGATGGCGATGGCACAGATGAAATTATCACTGGAGCCGGACCGGGCGGCGGACCGCACGTGCGCGTGTTTAACCGCCTAGGCGGCGTTAAAGCGCAATTTTTCGCCTATCACGCCTCTTTTGAGGGCGGTGTTAACGTTGAGGTTGGGAATTTAGCCAATCCGACAGTTAGTTTAATTACGGTTGCGCCGGCAACCGTTGCTCAACCAATTGTAAAAATGTTTAACGGTAATGGTAATTTTATTTCTCAATATTTAGTGTTTGACGGCCGGTCGGAGCATGGTTTACAAGTTTCTGTTTTCGATTATAATAATGATGGCTTAGATGAAGTGGTCGTAAGTCAAGCCAGGGGTCCGGCAGATATTGAAGTTTATGATTTTGTGGGCAAGAAATTAGATTCCTTTAACCCGCATGATGTTGGTCGATATTTTGGGGGAGTTAGAACTGACTTACTTATCTATTAATAATTATGGCGGATTCTTTTAAGGCTAAAATCAGATCAACTCAACGCAACCCTTACATTCAATTTATTTCATTTGGTATCACCGGCACGGCAGTGGCGGTGATTGATTTTGCTGTTTTGTTTGCCTTGAGAGAAATTGCCGGGGTTCAACAATATATAGCTAATAGTATCGCTTATGCCACAGCTGTCACGATTAAGTTTTTTATTCATCGTTGGTGGGTCTTTCATCATGAAGCAACGGCAAATGCATCAAGTGAAAAAACGATGTTCGCCAAGTTTGTCAGCTTTAATACTGTTGGGTTAGGCATTAATAATTTAGTGCTTTGGTTGATGGTATTTGTATCGTCTTCAACGCCATGGTTTTATCTCAGTAAGGCGGTAGCTACGCTGGTGGTAATGTTTTGGAATTTTTTTACTAACAAGTTTTGGACCTTTAAGGCCAAAAAATCAAAGCTGTAATTTATATGCGGGCCGACATTGCGCAATTAGTTTTACCCAATCACATAAAATTTAAAGGTAAATCTTTTGGCTACCCTAAATCGATTGCCGGTGAGGTGGTTTTTAATACCGGCATGACCGGCTATGTGGAAAGTTTGACTGACCCATCATATCGAGGACAAATCCTCGTTTTTTCTTATCCATTAATTGGTAACTACGGTGTACCAGAATCTAAAGTGGTGAAGGGGATACCAAAATATTTCGAATCATCTAGGATACAAGTAGCCGGCGTGATTGTGAGTGACTATAGCCATGACTACAGACATTGGCAAGCGGTCCGCTCATTGGGGGCGTGGTTGCAGCAAGAAAAAATTCCGGCGCTATCTGGAATTGACACTCGCCACCTAACAACTATATTACGGGAAGAAGGTTCAGTTTTAGGAAAAATCCAGTTTCCCGGCGATAAGATCCATTTTGACGATCCCAACAAGCGCAATTTAGTTTCCGAAGTTTCAATTACTCAACCGCGGGTTTATAAGGGCGGCAAGCAAAAAATTGTGGTTGTCGATTGCGGGGTTAAGTTTAATATTATTAGAAGCTTGCTGGGTCGCGGCTTTACGGTAAAACACGTGCCGTGGGATTATGATTACTCCCAAGATGCTTTCGCCGGCATTGTTTTTTCGAACGGGCCTGGTGACCCAGCCATGTGTCCGGACACGGTTAATTTGTTAAGCCAGCAATACAAAAAATCAAAACCAATTTTAGGGATTTGCTTGGGTTCGCAAATTATGGCCCGCGCTGCCGGGGCTAAAACTTATAAATTGAAGTTTGGGCATAGATCACATAATCAACCTTGTTTGGTGAAAAATACAAAGCGCTGCTATATCACCTCACAAAATCACGGTTACGCGGTAAGGTCAAGTACACTGCCAAGGCATTGGCAAGTTTGGATGACAAATGCGAATGACGGCACGATCGAAGCGATCAAGCACAAAAGCAAACCTTTTTGGGGAGTCCAGTTCCATCCCGAAGCCACTCCCGGACCGGTTGATACCAATTTTATTTTTGATGAATGGGTTAAATTAGTTAAGCGACAATGAGCCAAAAGATTAGAAAAGTATTAATTTTAGGTTCTGGCGCACTGAAGATAGGGGAGGCTGGTGAATTTGATTATTCAGGCTCGCAGGCAATCAAGGCCTTGAAAGACGATGGTATCAAGGTTGTTTTAGTGAATCCTAACATAGCTACTGTGCAAACATCAAAAGGCATGGCCGATGAAGTTTACTTTTTGCCAGTTAACCGGCATTTTGTTACGAAAATTGTCGCCAAAGAAAGGCCAGATGGTTTGTTGCTGAGTTTTGGCGGGCAGACTGCTTTAAATTGCGGCATTGAGCTTCATCGCCACGGCGTTTTGAAACGACACGGAGTAAAAATTTTAGGTACGCCGGTTGAAGCGATCATTAAAACTGAGGATCGCGGCATGTTTAACGCTGAATTGAAAAAAGCCGGGTTGCTGTTCCCGAAAAGCAAGTACGTTAATACGATGAATGAAGCTTTGAAGCAAGCTCAATCGATTGGTTATCCAGTTATGGTGCGGTCTGCCTTTGCTTTAGGCGGCAGAAATTCTGGCATTGCTAAGGACGCAGCCATGCTTAAAAAGATGATTGCTAAAAATGTCGCGGTCGGGGATAAATTTTTAATTGAGGAGTGCTTGGTTGGTTGGAAAGAAGTAGAATACGAAGTCGTGCGTGATAGTTTTGGTAATTGCGTTACTGTTTGCAACATGGAAAATTTTGATCCGCTTGGCATTCATACCGGAGAAAGTATTGTGGTCGCTCCGTCGCAAACATTAAATAATTATGAATACCATTGGTTGCGTGAAATTGCGATTAAAGCGGTGCGGCATTTTGGCATAGTCGGGGAGTGCAATATCCAATATGCGCTTAACCCACAAAAAAACGAGTACCGCATTATTGAAATTAACGCCAGGCTTTCTAGAAGTTCCGCTTTAGCCAGTAAAGCGACTGGCTATCCCTTAGCATACATTGCCGCGAAGTTAGCTTTAGGTTATAGCATGACTGAATTACAAAATGCAGTGACTCAAAAAACCATTGCTTGTTTTGAACCGGCCTTAGATTATATAACCGTCAAAATCCCGCGTTGGGACCTAAAGAAATTTAACCAAGTATCAAAAGTGATAGGGACAGAAATGAAGTCGGTTGGAGAGGTCATGGCGATTGGGCGGAGTTTTGAAGAAGCGTTGCAAAAGGCATTGAGAATGTTAAATGTCGGCGTTGACGGGTTGGATTCTATTGCTAAGCCGGTTGCGATTAGAAAAGAACTGCGTTTGCCGACAGACCAGCGAGTGTTTATGGTGGCGGAAGCTTTTCGTAAAGGTCTGCGCGGCAGTGAAATTAATCGGTTGACTGGCATTGACCGATGGTTTTTATATAAAATTAGAAAAATTATTCGGACTGAACAGCAAATTAAGAAAAAGAAATTAACGGCTGAACTTTTATATTTGGCTAAACAAGATGGTTTTTCTGATAAACAAATAGCTAAATTAAAGCGACAGCCTGAATCAAAAATTAGGTCTTTACGGCAAAGATGGAAAATTAAGCCGGTGGTAAAACAAATTGATACTTTAGCTGCCGAATATCCGGCCCAAACTAATTATTTGTATTTGACTTACCACGGAACGCAAAGTGATAACCTAATTGACAATAAGAAGGCATCAGTCATGGTAATTGGCGGCGGTCCATACAGCATTGGGTCATCGGTTGAGTTTGATTGGTGTGCCGTTAATGCCGGGCGAAGCAGCAGAAAACTCGGCTATCAATCAATTATGATTAATTGCAATCCAGAAACTGTGTCAACTGATTATGATGAAAGTGATAAATTATATTTTGAAGAATTAACCGCAGAACGAGTTTTGGATATTATTGACATTGAAAAGCCTAAGGGTGTGATTGTTTCAGTTGGTGGTCAAATTCCAAACAACTTGGCGAAACAACTACAACAATATCACGCGCCTATATTAGGGACTCAAGCAAGCGATATTGACCGCGCTGAGGATCGGCATAAATTTTCCGCCCTGTTAGACCGCCTAGATATTGACCAACCCGGCTGGAAAGAATGCCGTTCTGAGGCAGAAGCCAAAGCCTTTGCTAAAAAGGTTGGTTATCCAATTTTAATCCGCCCATCATACGTTTTGAGCGGCGCGGCAATGAGCGTGGCTTTTGACGACAAGCAGGCGGCAAATTATTTGAAAAAGGCCGTGGCGGTCAACCAAGAACATCCAGTGGTAGTAAGTAAGTTTATCTCTGGCGCCAAAGAAATAGAATTTGACGCGGTCGCCCAAAAAGGTAAGCTAAAATACTGGGTCGTTGGCGAACATATCGAAAACGCCGGAGTGCATTCCGGGGATGCGTCTATAGTTTTGCCAACCCAAAAGTTATATGCTCAAACGATTGATAAAATAATTGTCGCGGCAGGAAAAATTGCTAAAGAATTACGAATTAACGGGCCGTTTAATATCCAATTTTTAGCTATCAACAACGAAATCAAAGTCATTGAATGCAACTTACGCGCTTCACGCACCATGCCTTTTATTTCTAAGGTAAAGGGACTAAATATAATTGAGCTGGCGACTAAAATAATGCTTGGAGAGGCAGTCAAAGCACCAAAGCCGCGCACTGGTCTACCGTTTGTAGCAGTTAAGGCGCCGCAGTTTTCTTTCTCAAGGCTACGCGGCGCTGACCCAGTTTTAACTGTAGAGATGTCTTCAACCGGCGAAGTGGCATGTTTTGGGAATAATTTGCCTGCGGCGTATTTAAAATCATTAATTGCTACTGGCGTAACTTTGCCGCGCCGTAACATTTTTCTTAGTTTAGGCGGCGCTAATAATAAAATTGAGTTTTTAGACTCAGCTAAGGAGTTGGATCGAGCCGGGTTTAACCTATTTGCTACTCCGCGGACGCATAATTTTTTGAGCCAATACGGCATTGAATCAAAAGTTTTACATAAAGCTTCTAGCCGCCGCACCCCTAACGTTACAGAATACTTTGAAAAGAAAAAAATAGAATTGGT
>PEZZ01000011.1 GCA_002773845.1 Candidatus Buchananbacteria bacterium CG10_big_fil_rev_8_21_14_0_10_42_9 | reverse complement strand
CATTATCAACTAACAGATGGCCCTCAAAGGAAACGTCTTGCTTAAAGGTAATCTTGGACTCAAAGATGCCCTCGCCCTTTACTAAGATTGTGCCGTAGAAAGTAGCAGCTTTTTGAACCGACAGGGTGTCATAGTCAGTGCCTGGCGAGCTTCTGACTATGACCTCAGAATTAGGAGAGGCTGATTCTAAGGTATTAATACGGGAATTAAGCTCACTGATATAAATAGCTAAGTTTTCAGTTGATTCTAAAGTTTCATTGACACGTTGGCCTAAGCTGATATTTTGGTCTTGTAATTGAGCGCGAGAAGTGGCCCAGGGCAGATGAAGGTAAGTCGTGTAAAATTCAGTCATTTGCTCAATTGAGAGCAAATCATAGCCCGGTTCAAACACATAGTCAGGCCCCAGCAAAGTGCCGTCATCGTAGACTGCCACAGCGTTAATATGGCCATCACCATAATTTGGCGATGTGGGTGATCCTATGACTAAATTGCCAGTTGTGGTAGCTGAGCCTTCTTGGTAGCTATTACCAGAAACCGTTAAAATTTCCCCATAGGTGCCGCCGGGGGTGGTAGTGTTCACGCCAACAGAGCCGGTTGAGTCAATAAACAATTGAATGCTATCAGTAATTGATCCGCCGGCCGGCCGAGTAGAGAAGAAAAGTTGTCCGGTATTGCCGGCTTGGCTAGCGTTGTATGAACCAATATGAGCTACGCTATTACCCGCCGCATTAGAAAAGGCTATTAATTCAAAATTGCCATCAGTATTGTTAGTATTTTGTAAAGCTAAACCAATATCATCAGTTGAGCCTGAAGAATAAGGATTATTGGTGCTAGCAAGACCAATTAGCAATTTAACTAGCGATGGATTTGCGCCTATGCCAACCCAATTATTAGTGCTATCAACCGCCAGTGCCGGCAATGCGCTGGTGGTTGAGGCTACCGCCAAATTACCTGACGTAGTCGCGTTGCCTTCAAAATAACTATCGCCAGAAACTGTCAAAATCTCCCCGAAGCTGCCTCCCGGGGTGGTGGTAGAGATACCAACGGCGCCGGTCGTATTTTTAACGCGTAATCCTTCTGTCGTACCATTATCTACCCATAATGTTAAATCCTGGCCCGAGCTGACTGTTAAAAAACCAATATCTTGCTTTTCGCCCGTTTCGCCAGACCCAGAGATGCCTATTAGAACATGGTCATTGATATCATTTTTTGCTTTAATTTGAACGGGATTGTTGGCATCATAACTTTTTGCCACAATTCCATCTCTCAAATCTCCAGATCCTGAACTAATTTCGGCTACGATTCTTGAGGTTGATGTTACCGTGCCGGTAAAATAACTATCCCCCACGACTGTTAACACTTCGCCAAAAATATTCCCCGGGGTGGTGGTAGAAATACCTACCGCGTTGCGAACTTGAGAATCAACGTATAAGGTCGGCAAGTCAGCCGTTGATGTTGCGACAACAAAACGTCCGCTTGAGGTGGCATTACCATTCGAATCTAAGGTGAACAAAGTGTTAACTTCAAGCAAGGTCGATGTAGCGATAGTAAATAAATTAGTACTATCATCATTGCCTAAGATATAAGCTAACGTACCGTTATCATCAAATTCAATTAACGAATCTCCGGCGCCGCCAGTACCAAACACATGTTGCCCGGTCGTCGTGGCGTTGCCTGAGGTTACCAAATCCGTATCAATGTACAAACTGCCATTAAACTCTCCATCCCCTTGGACAAAGAGGTCCCCGCCTTGTAGGTCTATGCTGCTGGCCGTCCCGCCATCGCCGAGCCACAAAAACTGGGTTGAAGTCGCTCCGTTACCCACGTACAAAGAGGTGGTGGTGGCAAAAGTAGAAGATACTCCCCCGTCAAATAAATCAAAATTACCATTCGCATCTAAGGCCAATAGATAAGACGCGGTAGCGGCTGTGGAGGTAGCATGGATGCCATCAACAGTATCTGAATTAAAAGCATATGGTACAGTGACCAGTTGTTTGCGGGGACTCATCTCTGGGTCTGAATCCACTGAGACGGCTAGATACAGTGAGTCAGTGTTAAAATCAATGGATGAGGTGGCAAGTGAGTTATGGCCACTGCCGCCAAGTTGAAGTGAAAAAACTCCGTTAGTAGTGGTGACTGACACTGCCGTAGAGGTAGCGTCGCACGCGCCAGCGGCGACCCACAAACAATTACCGCCGTCTAGGCTATCGTAAAGTGTAAATTTCATACTTTGAGTGCCATCGGCGACGGCCACCCCGCTGGAATCTAAAAGCTTGCCTTGGTAGTTAATACTACTGGGGATGCCGGTGGCCGAATCAGAATACGCAACAAAAAATACGAAAGCAATGAAAACTAACGCGGTAGAAATAAAAAATCTAACCAAAAACACGCCTAAGTTTGAATATCCAAAATTGGCGCGTTTATTTTTCATTTAAGGTGTTAGCTTTGGCTAAAATTAGCCAACTGCTAAATTTTTTGGGGATAATTTTTAACCCTTCCCCGCTACTACAGTATACCGGTTTTTAAATAAATTGTAAAGTATAAAGTATTACTTTATACTTTATGGTTATATTTTAAGTTCTCCCCCTCTTTAAAGGGGGAGATAAAAAGTGTCTTTAATATCTTATCCTGACCCTAGACGAACGATCTCACTCGGGCAATATTAGCAAGGATGAGATTCTTAAATTTCGTTTCGCTTAAAAACACAATTTGTTATTTTTCGTATAAGAGTTCTTTAGCTTTGGCCATTTTATCTTCAGTATCATTCTTGGCCTCTTCAACAGGTTCATCTTCATCAAGGCTTACTGGTTCTGGCTCTGGAATATTAACTTCGTTGCCCGGATAACCAGTACCGGCCGGGATCAAACGCGCAATAATCACGTTTTCTTTCAATCCTTCCAAGCGGTCAATTTTACCTTCCACCGCGGCATTAATTAAAACGCGCTGGGTTTCTTGGAATGACGCGGCAGATAAGAAACTAGTAGTAGACAAAGAAACCTTAGTGATTCCAAGCAACAACAAATCCCCGGTGGCTTCTTTTTTATTCTTTTTCTTAAGAGCTTCATTGACTTCTAAAAATTCACCTCGTTCAATGCGTTCGCCAACTACAAATTCTGAGTCGCCGGGATCTTTAACCAAGATACGAGAAAACATTTTGCGACAAATTAATTCAACGTGCTTATCGTTTAACTTTTGGCCCTGGGAATGGTAAATGTTCAAAATTTCTTTGACAATGTAATTTTGGGCTTCTTCTTTGCCGCGCAATTTGTATATTTGTTGCAAATCAAAGCTACCGTTGGTAAGCTCTTGCCCCTTGGCTACTAAATCGCCTTCTTCAACTAACAAGCTGAATTCTGGCGGAATAACATATTCCTTAAACTTTTCGGTTTTTACAGTCACGGTAATTTTATCTTTTTCAACTTTAACAATTCCGTCTCGCTTAGCGACAACTTTTTCACGTTTTGGAGTGGTGAAAAGCAGGCTGGCTTTTTTAATTGACTCAGTGTCTTTAACCGCCAAATTAGGCTTATCTTTACCCTTAGGAAAGGCATACACATCTTCTTCTAATTCTTCGTATGCTATTTTTACAATTTTACTGCGACTTGAATTTTTGCCTTCGCCGTTCGGTTTTTCAATTTTCACTTTACCGTCAACCTCAGACAAAATGGCTTTGACTTTCGGCGTTCTAGCTTCAAAAACTTCTTCAACTCGCGGCAAACCTTGGGTAATGTCTAGTCCCGCCACACCGCCGGTATGGAAAGTTCTCATTGTAAGCTGGGTGCCTGGTTCGCCAATACTTTGGGCGGCGACCACGCCTACGGCTGTGCCTAAGTCCACTAAACGGTTATGGCCTAAATCCAAACCGTAACATTGTTGGCAAATACCTTTCTTTAATTTACATTCCAGCACAGATCGCACGTGAACTTCGCTGACCTTATTGGCTTTTAGCAATTCAACTACCTCTCGAGTAATTAATTCGCCTTTTTTAACTAAAACTTTTTTACTTTTAAGCGCAGGTACGTCGGCTAACAAAGCCCTACCTTTAACTTTTTCATAAACATCCCAACCGCTGCGCGGCTGTTGTTCTAAATTGACAACTTCTCCCGTGGTGTCACCACAATCATTTGAGCTAATAACTAAATCTTGGGCTACGTCAACTAGCCGGCGGGTTAAATAACCGGCATTTGCGGTTCGCAAGGCAGTGTCTGACAAGCCCTTACGCGCGCCGTGAGTAGATATGAAGTATTCCAATACATCAAAGCCTTCTTTGAAATTACCTTTCACCGGCAATTCAATAATGCCGCCAGACGGGTTAGTCACTAAGCCTTTCATGCCCATAATTTGAATCAACTGCGACCAAGAACCGCGAGCACCGGATTCCACCATGGAATAAACCGGGCCGTTACGATCTAACGTGTCGCGGCTTGATTTTACAATTTGGTCTTTAGCGTCCATCCAGATTTCTATAATTTTGGCATGGCGTTCACTGTCGGTTAAAAGCCCCGTCGCGTATTGATCTTCAATTTCTGCAACAGCTTTATCACCGGCGGCAATCAATTTTTGTTTTGCCTCAATAAATGGCAAATCATCCATACTCCAAGAATACCCTGAGCGGGTTAAATAATGAAAAGTCATTTTTTTCAAAGCATCAATAAACCTAATGTTTTCTTCCAGTGCTTCTTCTCCTCGTTCAAAAGTCAAGCCCACAATTTCTTTAAGCGTACCTTTCTCTACGGTTTTATTATAATAAGCTAAGTCTCTTGGTAAAATTTGATTAAACAATAAGCGCCCGACTGTCGTTTTAATTAAATCCCCTTGCGCTTCAGTGCCAATGACTGATTTTCGCCCGGTATCAGTTAGCGGTAAAATTATTTCATCTTGAATCGAAATTCTGCGAAGTTGGTAAGCCGTGTGGGCCTCATTAAATGAACTAAAAGCTTTCGGTTCTTTTTTCTCATTTACCAAAGTCATGTAATAAGCGCCCCAAACCATGTCTTGGCTTGGCATCACTATCGGATCGCCCGTTGCTGGTTTTAACAAATTCTTTGATGACAACATTAAATTATTCGCTTCCCATTTTGAGGCGGGGGTGAGCGGCACGTGGACAGCCATTTGGTCACCGTCAAAGTCAGCGTTAAAAGCCGGACATACTAACGGATGAACTTGTATGGCCTTACCTTCAATCAACACCGGCTTAAAGGCTTGGATACCTAGGCGGTGCAAGGTCGGCGCGCGGTTAAGTAAAACTGTGGCGTCTTCAATAATATCCTCTAAAATATCCATCACTTCCGGATTGCCAGCGTCAATGTAACGGTTGGCAGAACGAACGTTGTGTACGATTTCTGATTGAATTAATCGGCTGATGATAAAAGGGCGGAAAAGTTCCAGCGCCATCATTTTAGGCAAACCACACTGATCTAAGCGCAAATTCGGGCCAACCACAATGACCGAACGCCCGGAGTAATCAATTCTCTTTCCAAGTAAATTCTGTCGGAAACGCCCCTGCTTACCCTTAAGCACGTCAGCCAAAGATTTGAGCATGCGTTTTTGGCCGGTGGAGGCAACTACAGTTTTACCGTGCCGGGCTGAATTATCAATTAAAGCGTCAACCGCCTCTTGCAACATGCGCTTTTCGTTTCTAATAATAACTTCTGGCGCGTTTAATTCATGTAATTGCTTTAAGCGATTATTACGGTTAATAATACGGCGGTACAAATCGTTTAAATCCGAAGTCGCGAAGCGGCCGCCGTCAAGCGGAACCATTGGCCTAAGATCCGGCGGAATTACAGGAATTACAGTCATAACCATCCATTCTGGTCGAATTTTATTTTTGTCAAAATTTTTAACTAAGCGTAAGCGCTTAATTAATTTTTCACGTTGCGCACCGCGAGAATTTTCAATTTTGGCTTGCAATTCAGTTATTAATTTTGATAAATCAATTTCGGCTAACAAATCTCTAATAGCCTCAGCCCCAATACCAGCTTCAAAAATATGGCCATATTTTAAAGACAAATCTTGATACTGATGCTCAGAAATAACAGTCATTGGCCTTAACTCTTTCAGTTCAGATTCAGCTAAGCGTAAAATTTTCTCAAGCTCGGCAATTTGATTATCCTTAGCTTGGTTTAATTTGGCGATTTGACTGTCCAATTTGACGTTATCTTTATCCTTGTCTTTGTCATTGGCCTTGACTTTAACTTGATTGACTTGGTTGGCTGCATCTTTTTCAATGCGACTAACTTTAGATTTATATTCTTGGCGGATTTGTTCCAAAGTGTCTTTTTTCAAATCCTCATCTACTTTAGTGATGATGAAATTAGCAAAATAAACAACTTTTTCAAGCGACTGCAAAGATAAATCTAATATCAAACCAATCCTTGATGGCACGCCGCGCAAAAACCAAATATGGGTTGAGGGGGCGGCTAAATTAATATGGCCCATGCGCTCACGGCGCACAACCGAACGAGTAACTTCCACGCCACATTTGTCACAGACAATTCCTTTATAACGAATTTTCTTATACTTGCCGCAATAACATTCCCAATCTTTCGACGGGCCAAAAATGCGTTCATCAAACAAACCGTCTTTTTCCGGTTTTTGAGTACGGTAGTTAATAGTTTCTGGTTTAGTGACTTCACCGTGAGACCAATCATGAATTTGGTCGGGTGACGCTAAGGCTAAACGCAAACCGTTAAAATCAAATTGTCGCTTATCTTCAGCCATATTATTTGGCTTTTTCTTTAGTTCGTTTTTTGTCGTCATGGCTTTGGGCTTCAACCGTTTTAACTGAACCAGTTTTATCATCCACGTTTACTAAATCAACACTTAACCCCAACCCGTTTAATTCACGCAACATGACATTAAAAGATTCCGGCACATTAATTCGTCGAATTGATTCGCCTTTAATAATAGATTCATACGCTTTGGATCGCCCCATTACATCGTCAGATTTAATGGTCAAAATTTCTTGGAGGCTGTTAGCCGCGCCATAGGCTTCTAAGGCCCAAACTTCCATTTCTCCGAAACGCTGTCCGCCAAATTGAGCTTTCCCCCCAAGGGGCTGTTGGGTAATTAAAGAGTACGGGCCAATTGAGCGCTGATGGATTTTATCTTCCACCATATGATTTAGTTTGAGCATGTAAATTTGTCCAACCGTCACGCGATGATGAAATGATTCGCCCGTGCGGCCATCATACAAAGTCATCTTGCCGTCTTCATTAAAACCAGCGCGTTTTAATTCTTCACGAATTTTTAATTCCGGCACACCGTTCAGCGGAGGGCTGGCTACCTTATAACCCAACTTACCGGCGGCCAAGCCGAGGTGTGTTTCCAGTACTTGCCCCAAGTTCATACGAGAAACAATACCAAGGGGCGATAATAAAATATCCAACGGCCGGCCCTCTTTAGTGAAAGGCATATCTTCAATCGGCAAAACTACCGACACCACGCCTTTATTACCGTGGCGACCAGCCATTTTATCACCGACTTGAATTTTTCTTAAATTGGCAATTGAAACTTGGATCATCTTGATAACGCCGGCGGACAAACGATCGCCTTGGTCGCGAGAGAAAACTTTCACGTCCACAACGCGGCCCTGCTCACCGTGCTCTAAGTATAATGAGCTATCCCGCACATCACGCGCTTTCTCACCAAAAATAGCGCGTAATAATTTTTCTTCGGCCGAAAGCTCGGTTTCACCCTTGGGTGTAATTTTTCCAACTAAAATATCACCGGACTTTACAGTGGCACCGATGCGGACGATCCCCTCAACATCTAAATCTTTCAATTTTTCTTCGCTGATGTTTGGGATGTCAGAGGTCACAACTTCAGGTCCCAATTTTGTTTCGCGAACTTCAACTTGAAAATCTTCAATATAAATAGAGGTGAAACGGTCCTGTTGAACAATTCGTTCAGAAATGATAATTGCGTCTTCGTAGTTATAACCTTCCCAAGACATAAATGCGCCAAAAATATTTTGACCTAAAGCCAACTCACCGCCGTCGGTGGAACTGCCATCAGCAATAACTTGCCCGGCCTTGACCTTATCGCCTTTGTCTACAATCGCTCTTTGGTTTATGGAAGTCGCGGCGTTAGAACGAACAAATTTATTCAATTCATATTCATGGTTTTTACCATCAGCTTTAATTACAATTTTTTTAGCATCAACATAATGCACAATCCCGTCAACTTGGCTGACTACCGCGTGACCGGAATCGCGGGCCGCTCGCGCTTCCACGCCAGTGCCAACAATTGGAGATTGCGGTTTAACGCATGGCACGGCTTGACGTTGCATGTTAGATCCCATTAAAGCGCGTACGGCATCATCATGTTCCAAAAACGGAATTAAAGCAGTCGTGATACTAATAATTTGATAAGGCGCCACATCCATATAATCAATCAAATGTACCGGTGCAGTTTCTGGTTCTGAAAAGCGGCGCACCTCAGCGTAGTCTTTGACAAAATGACCGTTCTCATCAATTGGCGTGGTGGCGGCGGTAGTCGTTGTTTTTTGAGTTTGTAAAGCGCTTAAATAAACAATTTCATCAGTTACTCTTGGCACAACTGGAATTGTTTCTAGCTCGTTTATTTTTTCTAATTCTTTAGCTTTTTGGCTCGTAATTTTTTCTTTAGCCGCAAGTATTAATTCCCCGCTAGAAGGATGCTTAATATCTTGACGCGCAATTTCACCGGTTGTGCTTGAAGCCTTGTTGGCTGGGTCGTGAACAATTTTACGATAAGGCGTTTCAATAAAACCGTAATCGTTGACTTTGGCAAAGGAAGCTAAATGTCCAACTAAACCGATGTTTGGTCCTTCGGGGGTGGCGATAGGGCAGATGCGGCCATAGTGGGTTGGATGAACATCGCGCACTTCAAAGCCAGCTCTTTCACGCGATAAGCCGCCCGGACCCATAGCCGATAATCGTCGTTTATGTTCCAATTCGGCCAAAGAATTAGTTTGGTCCATGAATTGTGATAACTGCGATGACATGAAGAACTCTTTAACCGCACCGATCACGGGTCTGGCGTTAATGAGTTTATTTGGACTGACCTCATCAATATCCAACGTACTCATCCGGTCTTTAACAATGCGTTCCATTCGAGCTAAGCCAACTCGAAATTTATTTTGGATTAATTCTCCAATCGCACGAACGCGGCGGTTGCCTAAATGATCAATATCATCAGCGGCTTTTTGAGAAATGTTTAAACTAATAATTTCTTTCAAAACTTCAACAATATCTTCAACTCTTAACACTCGATTTTCAGGAGTATTTTCAATTTTAAAATTAAACCGCTCATTAATTTTATGCCGGCCAACACGGCCAAAATCATACCGATCAAAATTAAAAAACATTGAATAAATTAATGATTTGGCGTTATCGGCGGTCGCTAAATCGCCTGGGCGAATACGCTTGTATACTTCAATTAATCCTTCATCCATGCTATCAGCGACATCTTTGAGTAAAGTATTGTCAATGTATTTAATATTTGGATGAGTATCAACATCTTTAAACAATTCTGTAATCTCGTCATCGCTGCCATAACCAAAAGCACGCAGTAATGAAGTTGCGGCAACCTTTCTTTTCCGATCAATTTTGACCCAAATAACACCATTGCCATCCGTTTCAAATTCCAACCAGGAACCTCGATTAGGGATTACTTTGGCTCCATAAAAGCGGCGATCCCCAATCGTTTCGGAATTAAAAAAAACACCCGCTGATCGAATTAGCTGGCTTACTACCACCCGCTCAATACCATTAATAATAAATGTGCCGCGGGAAGTCATGAGAGGAAAATCTCCCAAGTAAACTTCTTGCGTATTATTTTTATTTTTGCGCTTATCAAATAAGGTTACCTCAACGCGCAAGGGAGCTTCGTAGGTTAAATTTTTGGCTTTAGTTACGTTTTCACTAAACTTAGGATCACCAATATGATATTTGCCAAATGATAGTTCCAAGTCACGGCCAATAAAATCCCGAATTGGAGAAACTTCCGCGAATAACTCCTGCAAACCTTCTTTTAAAAACCAATCATAAGATTTTTTTTGAACCTCAACCAAATCAGGCAACTCCATCGCTTGGCGATTGGTAGTAAAGTAAGTCCGTTGGGATGTTTTATTCATTTAGATTAAAGAGGTTTAATATCATGCCCAAAATCAGATGGCGCAATAACTGACTTTTAACGTTTTTTTAGATTTACTCTTTGCCCGCAAGCTGAAAGCAAGATAAAACTTTTAGTTAAACTACCTAGCTGGCAAATAAAAATACCTCCCTCTAGGCTAACTAGAGCGAGTTTAATGCTCCCCAAACTAATTTTGATTTGTGTAACCCACTAAGTATTGTGAAAAGTTTATTGTTTCGATGATTCGAATAGCGGGGTCTTCCTGTTGATAACTCACACAGGTTATCACAATCATATGAGTTTGTCAAATATGTAGGTGTATAATTTATGTTTATTGGTTTTAATCTAAATTTTTTTGCTAATTTTAGCCAATTTTTAATAATTTAATTTGGCTAAAATTCCTTTACACTAAGGCTAAAAAATGGTAATATTATGGCGGCTAGAAAAATGGATGAATCGATACTTTTTTGGCTAAAAGACTCATGTAATTAAAGCTTTGCAACCGGTATTTAGTTGCATTTTTCATTTTATAAAATTATGAACATTCAGTGGTACGGCCTATCTTGCGTTAAACTTTTTACTGACTCGGCCAGTATTGTGATTGACCCTTTTGACAAATCAGTGGGGCTAAAAGTTCCGCGGCTAGCCGCTGACGTTGTCGCTTCCTACCACAATTCAGCGCCTCATAATAATATCGCTGAGGTTAAAGGGACAAACAGTGATAAACCGTTTGTAATTAATAACCCGGGCGAATACGAGGTCAATACCATTTTTGTTTATGGCATTGGCATTCACAATGGCAATAAAGAGTTAGAAAATATAATTTACCGCGTAGAGCTAGACGGCTTATCGGTCACCCATTTAGGGACTTTAAATCACGATTTAGAAAACGGCCAATTAGAGCGGATTGAAGGATCCGATATTTTATTAGTGCCGGTTGGCGGTGCCAGCGTTTTAAACGCTAGCCAGGCGGCTAAGGTAGTAAACCACATTGAACCGAGAATTGTAATTCCGATTTACTACAAAACCAAAGGCTTAAAAGCTAAGCTTGATCCGGTCGATGACTTTGTTAAAGAAATTGGCGTCAAGCCATCAGAGCCAATGAACAAACTAAAAATTAACAAAAAGGATTTACCGGCTGAAACTATGGAAGTAATTTTGTTGAATAATGCATAAATTTAAATGTCCAAGCGTTCGCCGATTGAAACATTGCCTTATGCGGTAAGAAAAAAAATTTTGACTTTAATAGTCGGTGGGCTGATGATAATTATATTTATCGTTTGGATAATAACATTGCCTAACCAATTTGATAAAACGGGATCAAAAACTAACGAACACAATAGTAAAAAGGAGCTGGAAAATTTATGGCAACAAGCAAAAAACGGATTAGATTTAACCAAAGAACAGTTCGCCGATGTCCCGCAAATTTTAGAAAGTTTATCTACAACCACTACGGATAATATCGCAACAGAAACCGATAAAACGAATTTGACACCGCAACAAATAGAGATAATTAAAAAATCAATTTTGCAACAAACTAATAGCTCAACTGCTACTAGCACGATACCAAAAATAGTACACCAGGCAGAGTAAGGATAATATATGGCTAAAAAATCTTCCAAAAAATCTAACGCTAAGCCGACCCCTAAAAAGGTCAAAGCCAAAGAGGACAAACCACAAATCCCGACAGTAATTAAACGTGTCGGCTTAGTACCTCAACCAATCGTGGATGAGATGCAAACTTCGTATTTGGATTACGCCATGAGCGTGATTATTGCCCGCGCTTTGCCTGACGTACGTGACGGGCTAAAGCCAGTACATCGCCGCATTCTGTACGCGATGTGGGACGTTGGCTTAAAACCAAGTGCCAAATTTAGAAAATCAGCCACTGTCGTTGGTGAAGTATTGGGTAAATATCATCCTCACGGGGATGTGGCAGTTTACGATTCCATGGTTCGCATGGCTCAAGATTTCGCCATGCGCTACAAATTAGTAAATGGCCAAGGTAACTTTGGTTCAATGGACGGTGACGGCGCGGCCGCGATGCGTTATACCGAAGCTAAGCTCCAATCAATCGCCGAGGAGTTGTTATTTGATATTGAAAAAGACACTGTTGAGTGGCGCCCTAATTATGATGCCACTCGTGAAGAACCATCAGTTTTACCCGCCAGGCTGCCAAACTTACTTTTGAACGGGACGATTGGTATTGCCGTTGGTATGGCAACAAATATTCCGCCGCATAATTTAACAGAATTAGTTGATGGCATCACCCACTTAATTGATAACCCCAAAGTCACCGTGGAAGATTTGATGCAATTTGTGAAAGGTCCGGACTTTCCAACTGGCGGAATTATTTACAACAAAAAAGATATCCTCCAAGCTTACGCCACCGGAAAAGGCGGGATTGTAATGCGGGCGAAAACTGAAATTGTAGAGGCTAAAAACGGCAGTTATCAGATTGTTATTTCTGAAGTCCCGTATCAAGTTAATAAAGCTAACGTGATTGAAAAAATCGCGGAGCTAGTTAAGGACAAAAAATTAGACGGGATTAAGGATTTACGCGACGAATCTTCCAAGGGTGAAGTCCGGGTGGTAATTGATTTGAAAAAAGACGCATATCCAAAAAAGATTTTAAATCGCCTGTTTAAGCTGACTCAATTACAGGATCGTTTTCATGTCAACATGCTCGCCTTAGTTGATGGCATCCAACCGCGTGTCTTGACTTTGAAAATGGTGCTGGAAGAGCACATCAAACATCGCCAAGAAGTAGTCCGCCGCCGCACCGAATATGATTTGACTAAAGCCAAAGATCGCGCTCACATCTTACAAGGTTTAAAAATGGCGCTAACAAAAATTGACGCCATTATCAACACGATTAAAAAATCCAAGGATAAAGAGGTTGCCAAGGCTAACTTAATGAAAAAATTCAAGCTCACCGAACGGCAATCAGTCGCTATTTTAGAAATGCGCCTACAAGCGCTGGCCGGACTAGAAAGATTAAAGGTGGAGCAAGAATTGAAGGAAAAATTGGCCTTGATAAAAGAATTGGAAAGCATCTTAAAATCGCCCAAGAGAATTTTAGACATTATTAAAAAAGAATTAAGCGAATTGAAAGAAAAATACGGCGACGAAAGAAAAACTAAAGTAGTCGGATCTGGCGCGGAAGAATTTTCAGCCGAAGATTTAATTCCGAATGAAGATACAATTGTCGCCATGACTGAAAGTGGTTATATCAAACGCTTAACTCCTGATACTTTCAAAACGCAAAGTCGCGGCGGCAAAGGCGTGATGGGGTTGGCTACTAAAGAAGAAGATGTGGTCTCTAATTTGTTGGTAACTACTACTCACGCCGATTTGTTATTTTTTACTACTTCCGGGCGCGTATTTCAACTCAAAGCTTATGAAGTGCCGCAAGCTTCGCGCACTGCCAAGGGACAAGCCATAGTTAACTTCTTGCAATTAAACTCAGATGAAAAAGTAACTTCTATTTTATCGATGGAAGAAGTGCAAGACTACAAATATTTTATGATGGAAACTGTCAAAGGTAGCGTTAAAAAAGTACCGATTGATCAATTTAAAAACATTCGCCGCTCCGGGCTAATCGCGATCAAGTTGCGCAAAAACGATTCGCTTAAATGGGTTGACCCATCTACCGGTAAAGACGACGTTGTGTTGGCCACCAAAAAGGGGCAATCTATACGCATTGCTGAAAAAAATATCCGCGCCATGGGCCGCAATGCCGCTGGGGTGAAAAGTATCCGCCTAAAAGCAGACGATGAGGTGGTCGGTATGGACGTAGTCAGTGATGCCTTGAAAAAAGACGGGCAATTGCTTGTAGTAATGAGCAATGGCTTTGGCAAACGCACCGGAATTTCCCAATACAAAGTTCAAGGCCGCGGCGGATCAGGTGTCAAAACCGCAAGTGTCACTGCTAAAACCGGGGAAATTGTTTATGCTACGGTTGTCAATGCAAAATCGGACGAAGGCGATATCATTATTATTTCAAACAAGGGCCAAGTTATTCGCTTGCCGCTTAAATCTGTTAATATCTTAGGCCGGGCAACCCAAGGCGTACGTTTAATGCGCTTCAAAGCCGCTGGCGACAAAGTCGCGTCAGTTAGTTTTATTTAATTGCCAAATAGGAAGTTTTATACTATACTCGGAGGGCTTTACTAAGTATAATGAATACATAAATGTCAGTACCCAAGAAAAAACGCACAAATAGCTCTGTTCGCCGCCGGCGCTCTCACCATGCTTTGTCTTCTATAAAATTAAGTAAATGCGCTAAATGCGGCGCGGCAGTAGTGCCTCACCGTGCCTGCCCTGAATGCCATACTTACAAAGGCCGCCCATTAAGCAATAAAAAGGCATCCCAAACTAAAAAGCCTGCCCGTCCGAAGCAAAGGGAAGGCGGGGAAAAAACCAAGAGGCAATCCCAAGGAGCCGGCGGAGAAAAGGTTGAAGCCAAGAGTAAAGAAGCTAAAGAAAATAAAACCAAAGAAAAAACATCGGCTTAAAATTCAATAAACTCATTTGTTCTTTTTTGCTCTTTATGTCAAACCGACACCTAGCTCGCACCATCGTCTTACAAACTCTTTTTCAATGGGATTTTAACGGCCGCAAAGAAACAGATTTGTCGCCACTTTTAGAACACAACAAAAAAGAATTTGGCCCAGGACTAACTGAAAATCAATTTATTGACGAACTTTCCAAAGGCGTAATTGATAATATTAAAGAAATTGATGAGTGCATAAAAAAATACGCGCCCCAATGGCCGCTGGATCAAATTACAATTGTTGACCGCAATGTTTTACGCATTGGCGTATATGAAATGAAATTTAGCGATGAAGTGCCGGATAAAGTGGCAATTAACGAAGCAATTGAATTAGCCAAAGCTTTTGGAGGTGGTACGTCTGGTAAATTTGTAAACGGCGTACTTGGATCAATCTACAAAGATGAGGCCAATGACGATAAAACTAAATAAGATGGCGGGAAATAATTTATCACAATTAGAAAAAAATATCGGCGTCACTTTTAGTGATAAAAATCTTTTAAAAATGGCAGTGGTCCACCGGTCATACTTAAATGAGAATCCTGGATTTAAACTTGACCACAACGAACGGTTGGAGTTTTTGGGAGATGCCGTAATTGAAATTATCGTGACTGATTATTTGTATCACCACTATCCAAACCCGGAAGGTGAACTAACCAATTGGCGGTCAAGTTTAGTCAATAGTAAAATGCTTTCATCTATCGCACAAAAGTTAAAAGTGGATGAATTTTTATTTTTAAGCAAAGGCGAATCCAAAGACATTAACTCAAAGTCACGCCAATATATTTTAGCCAATTCGTTTGAGGCAATTGTGGGGGCAATTTATTTAGATCAAGGCTATGAGGCGGCACAAAAGTTTGTGACTGAAAAGTTAATTGGCCAATTACCTGAAATTATTGAACAAAAATTATATATTGACCCCAAAAGCCGGTTTCAGGAATTAGCCCAAGAAAAACTTAGCATTACCCCATCTTACAAAGTCTTAGAGGAGTCGGGCCCTGATCATGACAAACATTTTGTAATTGGCATTTACTTAGCTACAGAGCTCGTGGCCCGTGGCGAAGGCAAGAGTAAGCAGGAGGGGCAAGTTGACGCGGCGACAAAAGCCTTAGAAGCTAAAGGTTGGGAATAATTCATTCCATGTCATTGCAATAAGCGAAGCGACGTGACCACGTCAGACGTGGCGTGGCAATCCATTTAAATTTTTGTTATAATAATTTGGCAATTAAAAGCGAACAATGACCGTTGAAGAAATATTTACAATTGGGGTTAAAGAGGGCGCGTCGGACGTCCATATCATGGCCGGCCAACCTCCCATTCTTAGAATTGACGGCAATCTTCAACCGATCGCCGGAAAACCCAAATTAAGCGCTAAGGACACGCAAGCCTTGGCGTTTAGCATTTTAACCGAGAAACAAAAACAATTATTTACCGACGACCGTGAATTTGACGTGTCCTATGAGAACAAAGCTAAATCTCGTTTTAGGGTTAACTTGTTTTGGGCTCAAGATACTGTGGGCATGGCCGCCCGTATTATTCCGTCAAATATCCCCAGCATGGAAGAGGCAGGTATGCCGCCTATCGTTTATGATTTAATGAACTTAAACCAAGGGCTGATACTCGTTACCGGACCAACTGGGTCAGGTAAATCCACCTCGCTAGCCGCTATGATTGACCACGTTAATCAAAACCGGGCTGAACACATTATTACCTTGGAAGACCCAATTGAATTCATTTTCAAATCCAACAAAAGCTACATCGCTCAACGGCAGTTGCATTCTGATATGAATGCCTTCCAAAATGCTTTAGTGCATGTGTTGCGTCAAGATCCAAACGTGATAATGGTTGGCGAAATGAGGGATTTGGAAACTATCGCTACGACTATTACGCTAGCTGAAACCGGGCATTTGGTTTTGGCCACGCTACACACTCATAACGCCGGGCAAACAATTGACCGTATTATTGATATCTTCCCCCCTCATCAACAAACTCAAATCCGTCTCCAAGTTTCCATGACGCTGCGGGCGGTTATTTCGCAACGTTTAATTCCGCGCGAAGGCGGCGGGCGCATAGCCACTCGGGAAGTGATGGTGAGCACGCCAGCGATTGCTAACTTAATTCGCGAAAATAAAATTCCGCAGATTAAATCCGTCATTCAAACTTCAGCCGAAGAAGGCATGATTACTATGGATCAAGATTTAATGAACTTATACGAACAAGGATTAATTTCCAAAGAGAACGCTCAATTTCACATGCAAAATCCGGAACTGATGGATTAAACATATTGTCGTCCTGAATTTAATTTTGAATCCAGAATAAAAAACTGGATTCCAAGTCAAGTTCGGAGCGACAGTTTTTTTATTTTCAAATAGGTTGATTTTTTTTGTCCAAATTGTTACTATATGCAAGTTCTGCACCCGTAGCTCAATTGGATAGAGCACTTGGCTTCCCTGCCCGCAGAATATGCGCCTGTAGCTCAATTGGATAGAGCACTTGGCTTCGGACCAAGGGGTTGTGGGTTCGAGTCCTGCCGGGCGCACAGCATGGCAGGCGGGGGACCAAGGGGTTGTGGGTTCGAGTCCTGCCGGGTGCACCAAACGATACTTCTCGCGCTGAAAGCGCGGAGGAGCCGCGCGCCTGCGGCGCGGAATGGGGCAAAAACCCCCGTCGCTCTGCGACGAAACCACTCGGCGACGGGACGGAAAAATGGG